>JBCDHN010000089.1:0-8143 GCA_038749915.1 Verrucomicrobiota bacterium
ACCGCCATCATCACCGGCTATCGGCCGACCACCTCGGGAGTTTACGGGAATCCTGAAGTCTGGACCGAAAAGGTTCCTGATGTCGTGACTCTCCCCCAATATTTTGAAAGAGAAGGCGGCTACGCGACTCGGGGAGCTGGCAAGATCTTTCATCACGGAAAATCCGGAGCCGACCGCCCCGACGATCCTTCTTTCCAGGAGTTCTTCAAGAAGCTGGCCATTCGAGGCCCAGGCCCTAACCAGAACTACAACGGTTACCGCAAACCCGATCATCCGCGTCTCGGCAGCCTTGGCTTTGACTGGGGTGTACACGACCAGAAAATGATCGACGTCGACATGTGTGAGTGGGTTGAAGCGCGCATGGAAGAGGATTGGGATCAGCCTCTTTTCCTCGCTGCGGGCATCTTCAATCCCCATCTTCCTTTCTATGCTCCCGCGGCGACCTTCAATCGTTACCCGCTGGATCAAACCGTCCTGCCGCCCATGCCCGAGGGCGACCTCGACGATGTCGGAGAAATTGCCCGTCGCATGGTGAGGAAGGAGTTCTGGATCTACGACAATATAGTGGCTGCAGAACCTGGCACAGCAGGCAGTCTTCACCGCATGGTCCAGTGCTACCAGGCTGCCTCGGATTATGCTGATGAGATGGTGGGGCGTCTCATCGACAAGCTCGACGAAACCGGTCGCGCTGACAACACCATCATTGTTCTCTGGTCCGACCACGGTTACCACCTTGGCGACAAAGAAACCGGCGTGAAGTTCACTCTGTGGGAAAAAGCCAACCGGGTTCCCTTCATCATTGTGGCCCCTGGCGTGGGGAAACCCGGACAGGTTTGTCATCGCCCCGTCAGCCTGGTCGACATCTATCCGACGCTTCTGGATCTGGCGGGACTTCCTGCGAACCAAGAGAACGATGGGCTCAGCCTCGTCCCGCTTTTGAAGAATCCCGATCAGGAATGGAAGCGCCCCGCCCTCATGACCGAAGGCCCTGGCAATCACGCCATTCGCTCCGACCGCTGGCGTTATATCAGCTATGCCGATGGCACCGAGGAACTCTACGACCACACCAAGGACCCGTGGGAACACACCAATGTGGCTGACCATCCCAAGAATGCCGATGTCATCGCTGAACACCGGAAGTGGCTGCCTAAAAACGAAGCCGAAGGCTTGGGTATGTCTCACCTCTATCAAGCGCCGCCTCCTGCCGGAGCAGGACTCCCCGGTAGCGGCTACTCCAAAACTCGCAAGGCCGGCGGTGACAAGGGCAAGAGCAAAGGTAAGGGTAAAGGTAAAGGAGCCGCCAAGGGAAAAGCCGCCTCACGAAAACCAGACATTCTCATCGCCGATTTCGAAGGCGACACCTACGGTGAGTGGACCACAGAAGGTGAAGCATTTGGTCCCCGTCCGGCAAAGGGAACCTTGCCACGACAGATGCCAGTTACCGGTTTCCGCGGTAAGGGTTTGGCAAACTCTTTTGTCGGGGGCGACAACACGACAGGAGTACTGACTTCACCTCCCTTTCCGATCGAACGGAAGTTTCTGAATTTCTTTGTCGGCGGAGGTAGTCATCTTGATGAGACTTGCAACAACTTGCTCGTCGATGGCGAAGTAGTTCGCAACGCCGCCGGACCGAACCCGCGCCCCGGTGCAACCGAGAAGATGGAAGCGGCCGCGTGGGATGTCGGTGACTTGGTTGGCAAAATAGCGACGATCCAGATCATCGATCAGCGAAAAGGCGGATGGGGTCACATCACGATCGATCATCTTGTTCTCTCTGACAAAGCGATCGCCAAGCCGACGGTTCCGATTTCGCTGGTAGAATTGGAAAAGACACTGGACGTCAACGCCACTCATCTCGTCGTCCCGGTCGCGAATCAGGGAGCTCCGATCCGTCTGGGAATCTATGAGGGCAAGCGCCTCGTGCAAAATTTTAACGTGGCTCTTCCAAAGAAAGGGGAGCCACATTGGCTGGCTGCATATCCGCTTTCGAACTTCGACCTCAACGGAAAGACGATTCGGATCGCCCCCACAGAATCCCCTCTTCTGCCGGACACCTTTTCAGAAGCCTTCGATCTCATCCGGATCGGCACCGAGGAATCGGCTCACTCCGGCGATGACTACGCGCAGCCCTATCGCGATCAGTTTCACGCCAGCGTGCGCCGCGGTTGGAATAATGACCCGAACGGGATGCTCTATCACGAAGGCAAGTTTCACCTCTATTACCAATACAACCCGTTTGGAATTCGGTGGGGTAATATGCACTGGGGTCATTTCGAAAGCACCGATTTGATTCACTGGGAGGAGAAGCCGATCGCGCTTTTTCAGAACACCGTCTCGGACATGATGTTTTCGGGCGGAGGCTTCGTTGATTTCAATGACACCGCCGGCTTCGGCACAGACACGCTGTTTGTCGCCTTCACCAGCACGGGGCGAGGGGAATGTCTCGCCTACAGCACGGACGGAGGCCTGACATTCACCGAACTGGAAGAGAACCCCATCATCGAGCATCAAGGCCGCGATCCGAAAGTCATCTGGTATGAGCCCGAGCAGAAGTGGGTCCTCGCCGTCTACAACCTCGAGCCCTGTGCCGAAACAGAAGCGATCCCGGCAATCGAGGGAACTCTGAAGAAGCGACTTCACAACAATATCGCGTTTTGGGAATCGAAAGACCTGCGAGACTGGAAGCGAACCGGGGCTTTCACCCATGAGGATCGCGACGCCGTTCACGAGTGTCCCGAATTGTTTGAGCTACCCATCGAAGGCAAGCCGAAGGAATCACGCTGGATTCTCTACGGAGCTCAGAATCGCTACTTTATTGGTGAATTCGACGGGAAAACCTTTCAGGCGGAATCCGGTCCCAATGGGGATCCCAGATCCCCTCAGAAAGTGGGCCCGATCGGCGGCCGGGGCACGATGTATGCGGCTCAGACGTTCAGCGATGTCCCGGACGGGCGTCGCATTCAAATGGGATGGATTCGCACGGCCCCTGACCTGAAGTCTTTTCCTGATCAGATCGTGAGTCAGTCCATGTCTCTCCCTCACGAATTTATCCTGCGGGAAACGGGGGAGGGATTGCGTTTGTTCTATCAGCCCGTTGCAGAACTCGAAAATCTGCGGGTCAAGCTGCTCAGCGACAAATCTGATGGACTCCCTTCAGCCGCGGGCCAACTCGCGGAAATCCTGATCGAATTTGCAAAGTCCGGTCGCCACGAGCTGACGATCAATGGTATCGACGCTTCCTTCGATGGGGCCAGTGCTCGCATTTTCTCCGACCGCAATACGAACGAGCTCTACATCGACGGAGGCATTGAGTACCTATCCTACAGACGCGAACCGGAAAAGACCGGTTTCACGGACACGAAGGTCATAAGCGATAGCCAGATCAAGTCGCTCCAGGTTCATCAACTGAAATCCATCTGGAAGGCTGCCTCGCAGACCTCAGCCGCACTCCCGCCTCCCGAGCCAAAGCGCCCTGTCAGAGGCCCCTTCCCCGTGGTTGAGCACCTCCTGCCTCCGGCGCAGCCTTCGCTCTTGCCGCAATATACCTTCTCCGACACTCTCGAAGAACAGGAAAAAGAGCTGGCCGAAAACCCGCTCATGAAGCGCTTCGCGAACTCCCGCAAAGCACTCGCCGACGATCCTTTCCGTCCCCACTATCACTTCGTCAATCCCGAGGGACGTCTCAACGATCCCAACGGATTGTGTTACTGGCAGGGGCGCTGGCATCTCTTTTACCAGGCTTACCCACCGGAGGATCCTCGCCAGCACTGGGGTCATGCGGTCAGTGATGACCTTCTTCACTGGCGCGACCTGCCCGTCGCGATATATCCGGTGCCCGAGGACAAGTGTTTTTCCGGTAGCACCCTGGTCGAAGAAGACCGCGTCATCGCAGCCTACCACGGCATCGGTCGAGGCACCATGATTGCAGTCTCCAGCGATCCACTTCTGCTCAACTGGGAGAAAATCACCGGCGATGCGGTCATCAAATTGAAGCACGAGAAAGATCCCGATTTCCCCTACGAAGTCTTCGATCCCAGCATCTGGAAAGAGGGCGATTTCTACTACCTCCTAACAGCTGGACAGACGAAGACTGGTCCCGCCGGCAAGGTGATGCGGCAGCAGTTCCTTCACCGATCCAAGGATCTCACCAACTGGGAATACCTGCATCCCTTCGTCGAGAACGATGCTTACGGCATGGTCGGAGACGACGGTGCCTGCCCGTACTTCTGGCCTATCGGAACCGAGGAACAGAACAAACACATCATGCTGCACTTCAGTCATATGAGCGGTGGCAAGTATCTGCTCGGCGACTACGACACGCAGCGCCAAAAGTTCATCATCACGGACGGCGGCGACTTCAACCACGGCCCCGTTTCTCCCGGCGGCACGCACGCTCCTTCTGCGTATCCTGATCCAAGAAACCCTGGCGCGGTAGTCGGCCTCTTCAACATGAACCCCGGCATCAAGACGCCGGACTTTAATCACTGGAACCAGGTCATGTCTCTGCCGCGACGCTGGACCCTTAGCGAAGAAGGCAAACTCGAGGTCATCCCTACTGGAAATTACCAGTCGCTCCGACGCGAGCAGGAGCGAGTCACCGGAATGCCCCTGCCCAAGAACGAGGAAATCGTTTTCGACAACATCCACGGCAAGGCCATGGAGCTGAATCTCAAAATCGGCCCCAGAACCGCCCAGGTGCTTGAACTCAAGGTGCTGCGCTCCCCGGACGAAGAAGAGTACACCCGCATCGTCATCCACCCGCGTGCGGGCTACAAGGTGAAGGATGGCGTCCGCCGCGATCGCGGACAACGCATCTTCACCCATGGCACACTCACGATCGACACGTCGCGGTCATCGATCCTTCCCGAAGTCCTGGCTCGCCCACCTGAAGTCGCCCCTTACCTGCTCGACAATGAAGACAAGACCGTGAACCTCCGCGTCTTCGTCGACCGCAGCATCGTCGAAGTCTTCATAAACGGCGTGCAGTGCGCCGCCGTCCGCGTTTATCCCGGTCGAAAGGACAGTACCGGCGTTTCCCTCCGCGCCATCGGAGGCGATGCCAACCTTGTCCACCTGAATGCCTGGCAGATGGAGAACATTTACGAGGAGTGATTAGGCAAATTCCCCCCCTGACATGAAGATCCGATTGACTACCGCGCTTCACGCACCGCTGGCTGCAATGACTGCCTTCGCTCAGACCACGAGTTCTACTCGGCTCATCAGCAGCACTGCTCTTGCTGTCATCTTTGCGTTCGTAGGTTCGCTGATTAGTCAGGGCGGCGACGCTACCAGCCCTTCGAGATCGGATTACGATCCCCAACCTTATACGCCGGTGGAAAACACCCCGGCTCAGCTGGCGGACAAGCGGGCCGCCCTGGATAATTTTCGAGATCAAGTCGCCAACAATCACTGGGAATGGGATCAACTGGGACACACCGAGTCCAGCGTCTGGGGTGTTCTCAAGGCCGCCAACATTTCCGATCCCGCAGCGCTCGCCGAACACTTCGATCCTGCTGATGGATCCTGGCATCAACCACTGCCAACTCCAGAAGGTGGCGAGTTGACCAAGGAGGACTACGACATCCATGAGCGCTATCTGAAGGAAGTTCTGGCCCTGGCGTTTGCCAGCCAATATCGGGAGGCCAACAGTTGGGGCCTCGCCTTCAAGACCCTGCGCTGGTATTTCGACAATGGCTTGGCTGCACCTCACAAATACAACGAGACGTTCACCTACGGCACTGGAACTACTCGCACCAATTTCAGCAAGCTCCTGCTCATGTTCGGGCATCTCTTCTACGAAGAGATTCACGACGAGCGCGCTGCCGATCCTGAGGTCGAAAACCTTTTCCAACAACTGCGAAGCTACTGTCGCGCCATCATCAACGCAGGGCCGCAGATTCGCGGGGCCAACTGGTGCCTGCGCATGGATCATTGTCTGAACTACGTCCTGTTCACGAACGAGATCGCCGACATGGACGAGTATGATTACCACTGGAAGAAATCTGTCGGCGTCAATCGGTGGGAGAAGGGCGGCGTTTTTCCGGATGGGAGCATGACTCACCACGGCGACATTCCCTATTGGGGGAAGTATGGCGACGCCTTGGTGTCGCGGCAGATTCTCTACGGTGAGATCTTCAAAGATACTCCCTGGAGCTACGAACAGGAGAGACTCGATTTCATCACCTACTACATGCTCGAAGGCAGGCGCTGGAGCTACTATCGCGGCGTGGAGGACTTTGCCGTTTCCGGAGATCAATCGCTCATCAAGACGGGCGGACTGGATACGTCCGAATGGCAGAAAGAACTCCTCAAACGTCTGCTGGCTCTAGGAGAAGGTCGCTTGACTCGAGAAGCAGATCTTCGAGAGGCCTATCACAACTACGATGCTCCCTTCTGGAACGTGTCAGCAGAGACCGGCACGGCAACAACGGGCCGGGCCTCAAATTTATCTGGCCAGCGCTATCTTTGGGAAACAGACTACCAGATTCACCGACGGCCCAACTACTCGATCTTCGTCAAAAGAAACTCGCAGCGGAGCCGGGCGCCGGAAACTCGAAAAGGAGGGTCCGGAACCCTTCACCTCGCCTCCGGCTTCACTCCTATTCTTCGACAGGGCGATGAACTATTTCTCTCCCGCTTGAGCTGGGACTATCAACACATCCCGGGAACCACCGTCGAACAGGGACTCAGTTTGTCCGGAGGAGGCAGTGCCTCGACCATACGCGGTCTCAATCTTTTTTCCGGTGGCGTCACCGACGGGCAATACGGATTCGGTGCCTTCGAAATGAACCTCGTTCTTTTCGCTAAGGATGGATCGGGAAGCTATTCCCACCTCAACGGTGCGGGCGGTTTGAAAGGAACCTTCTTCTTTGACGAAGGCATGATCGCTCTCGGTCAAGGCATCAAACGCATCGCCACCATTGAGAGCAAATCAGGAAGTTTGGAAAATGAGATTCTCACCACGATCAACAACGTCAAGAGAGTCTCTGAGGTAGTCTACTCGATCAATGGCGAAGCAGAAGCCACTGTTCCTCTGAGTGAGTCAATCAGCGAGGAAAATCATTTTCTAACCGATCTTTCATGGCTGCACCACGACGGCATTGGTTATGTAATTTGGCCGTTCGACTCTTCATCCACCAAGTTGGTTCTTTCATTCGAAGACGTCCGATTCAACGAAGAGCTCAAAGAGTCCTACAAGAGTCACCTCAATGATCTGCTTGGAAAAACTGTCGGGAGGCAGACCTGGAACCACGGGGCCCTGAACATGTTTCGGCTCTGGATAGACCACGGGGCCAACCCAGCCAACGATACCTATGCCTATGCTGTCTTTCCTGACTGCACTGTGGAGCAATTGAAAGACTACGTTGCTGATCTTCCCTTCGAGATTGCTACGAATGCAAGCGGAATGCAGGCTGTCGTTCACCCTGGCGAGGGCCTCTACTACGCCTCCTTCTCCCGCGCTGGCACGGCTGATTTTGGGTCAGGCAAATCCCTGACGGTCGATCGTCCCTTGATGGTGATGGTCCGACAACAGGGAGCATCGTTTTCCTTCACGGCTGCCAATCCCCAACATGTTGGCCGGAATCCCGGCTTCATCGCAGGAGAAGGTCCCGCCATCGGAGTCCTCTACGACAAACCCGTTCCGCTACAGCAGACAGGTTTTGGCGGCCGATCCGACCTAACCTTCAACTTCTCTAACATCAGAGGTGAAGAAGGCGCTTCTGTTCCGGCTGATCAATGAGATGATCGACCCTAACCATACGCTGCCCTCCTATATGAAGGCGCTTATCACCTCCTTCCTGCTCACCACCACGCTTACTGCGCAGGAACGAGGAGATCTGTCGGAAGGACGTCCGAACTTCATCGTCATTTTCATTGATGATCTCGGTTTCGCCGACATCCAACCTTTCAGCGATCGTCACTCAACACCCAACCTGGCGCGCATGGCCGAGGAGGGACGCGCCTTCACCAGCTTCTACTCGGCTTCGAGTGTCTGCACCCCGTCGCGGGCCGCCATCATGACCGGCAGCTACCCGGTTCGAGTGAGCATGATCTTCAATGAAACGCGTGATCCACATCCCCACGCCAGTGTCCTTTGGCCGGGGAGTCCGAAGGGGCTGAATCCTGACGAAATCACCATTGC
>JBCDHN010000090.1:0-8136 GCA_038749915.1 Verrucomicrobiota bacterium
CCCTGCGATGGCTGCTTGGGTCACGGACCACATTTGGACAGTTGAAGAGATTGGCGGACGACTTCTTCCAAGGTGTTGTACACCACGTTGTTGTCGAAATGTTCGATGGGTACTTGGAGCAGAACCATCCAATCAAGCGGCCTAAGCGCTACAAAAAGAAGAAACAATTGCCCAAGTCCTACGATCTGACGAAACCGAGAGCGCCGTGGTCTCTTGATCCCGAATCTGGCGGCCCAAACCCAGACTTTAGAAACCCTCGAGTCTCCTACGAGGACTACCTAAAACGATTTTTAAACTGATGCACTCCCAAAATTGTGTCAGTTGTTGATCTGGAGACAGCCTTGAGAAACCCAAACGTATGTCTGCCAATTTTCGTTATTTAGCTCTCGGCTGGATCTTCATCGCCACATCATTGCAAGCCGCTGATGAGGGTTATGATGTGGTGCTGCAGCCCTTCTTCGAAAAGCACTGCGTCAAATGCCACGGCCCTGACAAAGCCAAAAGCGGCGTGCGACTCGACGAGCTGCCGATGCACATTGACGACGACTATGCTGCCGAAGAATGGCAGGAAGTTCTCGACGTTCTGAATGGGGCGGAGATGCCGCCGGAGGATGAACCGCAGCCCGAGACCGAAGAGATGGCAGCGGCCATTGAGGTCATGACGGATGAATTGTTTCAGGCTCGCAAACGCCTCGTCGATCCCAAATCCATCACGATTCGGCGGCTCAACAAGCGGGAGTATGCCAATACGATTCGTGATTTGTTAGGGGTTCCGGTCGATACTTCCAACCTGCCCGCGGACGGCACGCTTGATGGGTTCGATACGATAGGCGACGCCCATTTCATGTCCGTGCCTCAGTTTGAAGCCTACCTCGAACTGGCCCGCGTATCGCTCGATCGTGCTCTGGTCAACGGCCCGCGTCCGGAACACCTCTCGAAGCGAACCGAGCCCGAGCTTCACGCCAACCAGAAAGCGGAGCGGACCATCCAGCGATTCGAGAAGAGTATTGCGGAGCTGCGACCGAAGCTGGACGGCACTCTGACAAACGAAGATCGCGCGCAATATGAGAGGCTTATCCGCAAATTCGAAATCGGTCAGGTGCGCGCCGGCGGACACCTCCGCCAACCAGCCGCGCAATCCGGCTTCATTCTCCAACTCAGCGGGGCAGACCATTGTTTTGTCAAACTCCCGAGACAGAATCGCGGCCGTCAGGAACCAGAACCTGCCCAAGCGTCCCTGGGTGACCCGATTGGGCGCTATGTCGCGCGGTTCCGGGCCGGCCTGACGTGCGAGCCAACGAACGGCGAACGATTGTTCGTCGAGTTGCTCAGGACGAACAATTTCAATATGCAGGTCAGCTATCGTCACACCCTGGGCGCGTTTGAGGTGTCGCGTCCGATGGACGATCCCCATGTGTTCGAGGTTCCGTTTGAGAACCGGGGCGAGCTGGATGACTTGATCGCCTTGCAGGTCGGCAAATTGAACGAAGGCCAGACGCCGGGGCCGAAAGGTCGTGGGCCGAAGCCTCAGTTTCCGGATTCGACCCAAGTCCCCTACGTTTGGATCGACTGGATCGAAGTCGAAGGCCCGATTTTCGAGGAATGGCCACCCGCGGCCTGGCAGACGACGTTTTTCAAGGGCGACACGGTGAGTGCAGCTGAGGAGTCAGGTTATGCTCGCGAAATCATCGCCCAATTTGCCAATCGCGCGTTTCGCGGCCGTGAGGTGGGTGATGAGTTTCTCCACAAACTGCAAGGAATTTACGCCGACTATCGAGAGGATGGAACTTCCTTCGCTGATTCGGTGAAGGAAGCGCTGGCGGTTGTCTTGTCGTCGCCCAGTTTCGTCTACCTCGTTGAGCCCTCAGAAAAGGACGAGAAACGACGCCTGAGCGATTTGGAGCTGGCTGCGCGCCTCTCCTACTTTCTCTGGAGCCACCCACCTGACGCCGAACTGCAACAACTGGCGGAGACCAACCAACTTCATCGACCCAGAGTGTTTGCGGCCCAGGTAGACCGCCTTTTGAATCATCCCAAAGCGGACCATTTCACCAAGGCTTTCATGAGCCAGTGGCTGGAGTTGGAATGGCTCGATATGATCGTGGTGAACACGAACACGTTTCCCAGCTTCACAGAGCAACTGCGCCACTCGATGCGAGACGAGCCGGTGGAAATGTTTCGCGAAATGCTTCGTGAGGACCTCAGCATCACGACCTTTATCGACTCTGATTTCGTCAAGATCGATGGCATGCTTTCGCGATTCTACGGCCTTGAGTTGGTGAACGACAAGCCAGGGTTCCAGAAGGTCTCCCTCCCTGACGATTCACCTCGTGGAGGTTTGTTAGGGACGGGTGCGGTGCTCACGATGACGGGAACCGGTGAGCGCACCTCTCCAGTGGAACGAGGCGTCTTCGTCTATCATCGCATGCTCGGCAAAGACATCCCCCCTCCCCCTCCGAACGTGCCGCAACTGGTGGTGGAGGACGGCACCGATCTTTCGGTGCGACAGCTGCTGGAAGCTCACACGAACCAGGCCCAATGTGCTTCCTGTCATCGCCGAATGGATCCGTTGGGATTTGGTCTTGAACGCTTTGACGCAATCGGAACCTGGCTTGCTCCTGGGACTGAACCAAGCGCTACCGAAAATCATCAGCCAAACCGCAAGAGAAAAAGAGCAGCTCCGGAGATCGATGCTTCCGGCGTCATGCCGGACCGGAAGCGAACCTTCAATGGTCACGAAGAGCTCAAAGCACATCTGATGACGGATCAAGACGCCATGGCCGAGGGGTTTGTGAAGTCGATCCTCACCTATGCTCTGGGTCGTCGGGTCGGATTTTCTGACGGCCTGTTCGTCGACCAACTGCTCGCCGAATGGAAAGCGGAAGACTATGGAATGCGAACGCTGATTCACCAGATTGTGGAGAGTGAACCGTTTCAGAGTAAGTAGTCAAAATCCTCCCGAACCCACCACCATCATGATACTTAGATTTCTCATTTACAGCTCCCTTGTCCCGGTTTTCGCGTTCGGCGGAGACCTGCTCTTTGTCGGATCTTCCAATGACGAAGGTCTCGGAGGCGTTTACGTCAGCGAGTTCGCAGACGGTACCCTGACAGAGCCAAAACAGGTTGCCAAGCTGCCGCGAAAAGTCACGATTGAACTTAGCCGCGACCAGAAAACGCTCTACGGCTGCATGACCACCGCGAAAGGAGGCGAAGATGGTGAATTGATCGCCTGGCGAATCCTGGAGGATGGAACGCTGGAGGAAATCAATCGGCAGTCCTCTGGTGTCGATCACTTTTGCAGCCTGGCACAAACGCCAAATGGACTTCATTTGGTCGGAACGTCGTTTGGCCTCGGCATCGTGACGAGTTTCATTTTTACTTCCGACCAGGGTATCGGGAAGCTGGCGAGCGAACTGGAGTTGCCACGGTTCCCGAAAGGCAATCGAACTTTGGCGCGGGCCCACGATGTAGAATTCAGCAACGATGGTCGATTCGCTTTTGTCACCGACATTTCAAACAACCGGGTCTATACCTTCAGCCTCAACAAGGTGGGCGAATTGAAAGAGGTCGGGTTCGTGACCTCCGAAACATTCGTCGGCCCTCGGCATTTGATTCTCAACCAAGAGGGGAATGTAGTCTATGTGCTTTGTCAGAGGGGCTCCAACGTCACTGCCTTCCATCATGACGGCGAAGGTCAGCTCTCGGAGTTTCAGACGATCCCAACCCTTCCTTCAGACTACGATGGAGCGACCAATCACTCGGCGGAAATCTTGATCCACCCAAACGGTCAGTTTCTCTACGCCTCAAATCGGGGCGCTGACAGCCTCGCTGTTTTCCACGTCAAACCGGATGGAACCCTAACCAATCAACAGATCATTTCATCCGGCGGCGGAAGCCCTTGGAGTTTTGAATTCGACTCCGCCGGCAAGCATTTGATTTGCTCGAACCGGAATTCCAGCAATCTCGTCGTCTTCAAAATCAACCCTACCTCCGGCGAACTTCTTCCCATCTCTGAAGTTGCCGTCCCTGATCCGCTTTCAATGGCCCTGCGAAAAGGCTAGCCTGAAAAATCTGCAACTCTTCTGTGTCAATTTCAGGGTAAGACAATAGAAGACACAAACAATCCATGAGCACTTCTTCCACTCGACGAACTTTCCTCCGCGGTGCGGGCGCGACCGTGATGCTACCGCTGCTCGAGTCCACGCTTGCCGCCAGCTCAGCTCCCCCACTCTCTCCGCCAAAAAGGCTCATCTTTCTCAACTTCGGTTACGGCCCCTCTGAAGCTTGGTACCCGACCGAAGCCGGACCGAACTTCACCTTACCGAAGGCCATGGAGCCGCTCAAGGATTTGCGCGATTCGTTCTCCGTCATCAGCAACCTAACCAACCTTGCGGCATCCAACACCGGGGCTCACTGGGGGTCGACAACCTGGCTAACCGGCGCCGATGTTCGTCGCACTCCAGGCCGTGAGTTTCACAACGCCATCTCCTGCGACCAAGTTGCTGCCGACCATTTGGGGAAAAATGTGCGATATCGCTCGCTCGCACTCTCGGGCACGGATCAGGACGTCACTGGCGCAGGGCCAGGCTCTTCCCTGTCCTGGGATCCGCTGGGGAACCCGATTCAGGGTATCTCTGATCACGCCGCCTTGTTCAGCCAACTCTTCGGCGACGGCGGGATGACGCTTGAGGAACGGCAACATCAGTTGGCTCGAAAGCGGAGCGTATTGGATGCAGTCAGAACCGATGCCAAGGCCATTTCCGGAGTGCTTGGCAAAACGGATCAGGAAAAAGTGGACGAATATTTTACGTTGATCCGCGATATCGAGAAGCGCCTATCTCGTAGTGAAGATTGGCTGGATCGCCCCAAGCCGAAAGCAACCCTCGATGCTCCGGAACTCAATCTTTCCGGCACGGCTGATGTCGAAATGATGTTCGACCTGATGCTGGCGGCACTGCGGACTGATTCCACACGCGTCATCACCTACCGCATGCCAACCACGAGCTTCTTTGATGAGTTTGAGGCGGAAACCGGTCTGGGTTCTGTGGGGGCACATCCCATGACTCATTTCGGAGCAAAAACGTCCAATGCCTACCAGCAGCTAACGTGGCGGGATGAGAAAATCTGCAGCCTCTTTGCCACGCTCATCCGCAAGATGCAGAGCATCGAGGAAGGAGATGGAAGCACCTTGTTCGACAACACGTTGGTGGTGATGGGCAGCGGTCTTCGTACCGGCCACAAGCGCCGCAATTTGCCAATCTTGCTTGGTGGCGGTGGAAGCGGGGTAACCCACGGGCACCACTACGCTTATCAGGAAAATGAGACGAAGTTGGGCAATCTCTGGCTAAGCATGCTGAAATTTGCGGGTTGCCCGGTAGATTCATTCGCGGACAGTGATGGTCCACTAACGGAGATGTTTGGTTAGTCTAGTCTAGTCTAGTTTCAGACAAGTGGAACGGAGCTCAAAGCGCTTCGACATCCATCCAACGCCGTTCTTCCCAACTCTTCAGCCCGAGTTCTGCCAACTGAACACCCTTAGCGCCTTCGCGCAGGTCCCATTTGAAAGGCTCATCCAAAACCACGTGGCGGATGAATTTCTCCCACTGGATTTTGAAGGCGTTGTCGTAGGTGGTTGTGTCAGGAACTTCCTGCCAACCTTCCTGAAAGTTGATGGGCTGCTCGATGTCCGGATTCCAGACGGGTTTGGGCGTCGCCCCGAGCGGTTGAACCCAGCACTTCCGCAAGCCAACGACGGCTGATCCATGCGTCCCGTCCACTTCCATGACAAAGAGGTCATCCCGGCGAACCCGCACGTCCCAGGAACTGTTGAACTGGCAGATGATCCCATTCTCCAGCTCAAAAGTGGCATAACAAGCGTCATCAGCCGTTGCCTTGTAGGCCTTGCCGTTTTCATCCACGCGCTCCGGAATGTGAGTCGCTCCGAGACAGGATAGCGCGGTGATCGGGCCAAAGGTATTGTCGACCAGATAACGCCAGTGGCAAAGCATGTCGATGATGATGCCACCGCCATCTTCCTTGCGATAATTCCAACTGGGGCGCTGGGCAGGCTGGTCCACATCATGGCCGGTGAAAACCCAGTAACCAAACTCTCCCCGAACCGACAAAATACGGCCGAAAAATCCCTGATCGATCAGGGTTTGCAGTTTCCGAATTCCGGTAAGCCATAACTTGTCCTGCACCACTCCGTTCTTCACGCCCGCATCCTCACAAACCTTCGCCAACCGCAACGCTTCGTCGGTTTCAACGGCGGTTGGTTTCTCGCAATAGATTGCCTTCCCGGCTTTCGCTGCCATTTCCACAAAGCGCGCGCGATGCAGTGTTGACGATGCATCGAAGAAGATCTGATTGGCGTCATCCGCCAGCGCCGCATCCAGATCCGTGGTCCAGCGTTCAACGGTATGAGCCTCCGCCAGCGAGCGGAGCTTGTTTTCGTTCCGGCCGGTGAGGATCGGTTCGACCTCGATTTTCTCGTCCGGCGAGACCTCGATTCCACCCTGTTCCTGAATTGCGAGAACCGAACGGATCAGGTGCTGATTGGTTCCCATGCGCCCGGTGACGCCGTTCATGATGATTCCGATTTTGTGCGTTTTCATAGAAGTTGGATTCGTTGGTGACGGTATGCGCGGCGGCATCCGCTTCGGTTCGTAAATTAAGGTTAGCTATGTTCGAGATAGGCCGTCTTGATTGCGGAAAGAAACTCGTCCTGATCCTTCGCCCACCATCGATCCGAGAAGACCTCCACTTCATTGAAGCCATCGAATCCCGTCGCTTCGACCATCTTGCGGATACCGGGCACATCAATGCATCCCTCCCCCATCAAGCCACGATCGTTCAACGGGTCCTGGGTTGGCGTCATCCAATCGCAAATGTGGAAGGCGAAAAGGCGTTCCTTTTCAGCGGTCAGGCGAAGTTGCGCTTCCAAATCGGGATCCCACCAAATGTGGTAAACGTCCGCCGCAACCCCGACCATCGGGTGATCGATCACATCGCAAACTTCGTTTGCCTGGGCCATCGTGTTGATTGCACTGCGGTCATCCGCATACATGGGATGGAGCGGCTCGATCGCCAATTTCACGTTGAATTCTTCGGCCAGTGGCAAACATGCCGTAATCCCGTCCGCGATCTGTTTCCGGGATTCCGGCAGTGGCTGCCCGGGAACCGCACCACAGACCAACACCACCATCGGTGCGCCCAATTCCGCTGCTTCGCGAATCGCCAACTGGTTGTCCTTAATCGCGGCTTGCCGGTCAGCTGCCTCTCGAGCCGGAAAAAATCCTCCGCGGCAGGTTGAGACGATCTCCAGATTTCGGGAGCGCAGCTCATCACCCACCTTCGTGATGTCACGCCCCTCCAACCATTGCCGCCAAACGGTGATTCCGGCGATCCCAGCTTCGGCGTACTTGTCCATCGCCACTTCAATCGACCACGGCTTGGTCGTGATGGTGTGGACGCAGAGTTTTGAGAGGTCGGGCATGATGGCTTACCAGTTTCT
Organism: Verrucomicrobiota bacterium; assembly: GCA_038749915.1. Taxonomy (GTDB): domain Bacteria; phylum Verrucomicrobiota; class Verrucomicrobiia; order Verrucomicrobiales; family DEV007; genus JBCDHN01. The sequence goes on from JBCDHN010000090.1 coordinate 7,517, forward strand.
TCCTGAGATGAGTTCTTCACTGTCCGCATCTTCGAATCCATAGCCCATTGCAATATCCCAAAAATTATCACCAATGATCTCCCTCCCTACAGTTTCAATTTCGCTATCGTTGGCTTCGAACACTTCTTCGAGATCATTGAAGCGTTCCACAGCCGCCTCGGTCAGCACGTAGAGTTCCTTCAACCCAGCTGGCTTTTGCCGTTCAATTTCCTGGCACAATTCAACCAAAATCGTTCGCCCTTGATCGACAACAGGGTTTGGAAACCAATGATCACGATACATTGCTTCCAAAAAAGGGTAGACCCGCATCTTCTTGTTTGTGAGCGTTGGTTCCGCCAACTTAAAGTCAGGGACATTTAGTCTGTCCGCAATCCGTAACGGACGGATCATGGCCTCTCGCATGCGACGAAACTCCCCTTTCTCTCGGCTGTCATAACAGTCGGGGTGGATTTCATCGGCCTCAATCAATCCGAGTAACTTCAAGACTGTTGCTGTCGACTGCTTGTAGGCCGCTGCACTCCCGGCCTCATCCAAGCGGAATACAAGGTCCTCGAAAGACTGAAACGCCTCAAACACCTTGTAGACCCGCGTATCAAACCGTCCGTGCTGATCAGCCAGCC
>JBCDHN010000091.1:0-8122 GCA_038749915.1 Verrucomicrobiota bacterium
GAGCGTTGCGATGGTGGTGGTGATGCCGCTGGTTTGGTCATGAGCCTTCACCGATCCTTTTCGCTCCACGAAGTAAATGGTGCCGTCAGGTGCTACATCGAGCGACATGGGAGCTCCGATGTCATCATCGAGAACAATCTTCTCGTAATTCCCATGAATCGTAGCTCCGCTGTCTCCTCCCAACTCTCCGGCAGCCCATTCGATGGCATTCGTGAGAATGCCACGGAAGATGACATCCGAATAAGTCGGGGATTGGCCGCCCATGCCCACGTAGGCACTTCGGCCTCCATCGAATTCCCGGCACCAAATGATGGGGTGGTCCTCGCTCAACTCATCGGCAAGAGCCAAAACATGAGCTTCACCGCGAGGAGAAGAGTCGAAGGTGTGGTAGTCTTCCGTCAGCGACCATTCCAAAACTCTTACTCCCGTCCCGCTATCGATGACATTGGTGATAGGATGAATCTGATCCAGAAATTCAATCGTCGCGTTGGTGGATCCTGACATGATGGGAGCTCCGCTTCCGTTCGTTGCTGCGGTCGCACCGAGAAGATCGCCGTACCAAGACCAGCCGTCCTCCGCTTCCAGCGCCGCGTGGATTCCAACGAAGCTTCCTCCGGCCTGATACCAGCTTTGAAAGGCGGTTTGCTGGCTATTGTTGAGGACGTTTCCACTGTTGTTCAGGAAAATGACGACATCATTGTTTGCCAGTTCGGTGACGAAGGTGGCAGCGTCAGTAGCTTCAGTGATCCCTATATCATGAAGGGCCCCAATCTCTTGCAGAGCCGTCATGGCCGCAGTGTTGGCTGGATGAGAGCCGCCTTCTGATGCTGTGAATACTAGCGCATCAATGTCGTGAGCAGAGAGGAAGTTATTTCCCGAGAGAAAAACTGCCGCCGCTACACAGAGACCCCGGAATCTGGCATCGGAAGTTTTTCGGCGTTTGCGATGGCTGCTTTGCGTTGAGGGGAGGAGGCAAGGGAGGAGAGCTCGGAGGTGCATCGTCTTGGAGAGTCAAAAGTTGAGCAACGGAGACTAAAACATTCGATGATCAGAAATTTCTGCAGGGCGGCGAGACACCGCGTTCAAATCACCCAGGCAGTCCTCCAAGAATTAGAATTAAGATAAGCATCAGTCTTTTGATACTTAACGAATCCCAAACTTCAAACCGGAAGGCCACCTGAGAATTTTCGCATTAATAACAACAAAAACCAATAATAATCAAATTAATATACCAGCTATAATTACAATACGATTTTTATTCTAGTTTTGAGACTGCTACCGCCTTCCCAAATGATAAATTTCACAGAAATGAGAGACTCTTTACGGGTAAAGTCAAGTGACTAAAATTGATGATGCTTTATGTAGCTTTTTGTCTTTTTTGGAATTATTGCCCCCAGGGATCAGATCTGTTTTGAGGCTTCTCAGTATCGGCAATCCATGCTCGGTGAACCGTGGCAGTTTGCATTCCTATGAAGTCTGGGATTCTTAGCTGAATTTCAGGGCGGCATCCTTTTGCGCCGCATCGGTTCCTCTCCCAAAAATCTGAACGAAACGCCTCAAGCTTGAAGTGTTTGATCGCAGCCAGACCTGCGCCTATGTCCTTTGGCCGGATGGCTCAATCTTTACCCACTAGTCTAATACGATGAAAAAATTCCTGTTGCCCATGTTTACCTGTTCGTTGCTCCTGAACGCTCACGGTTTTGCCGAAGACGAACCGGTCGACCTATTTGCCGGTGGTTTAAGCCACTGGATGCTTGATAAAGAAGGCGCGTGGGTGGTGGAAAACGGTGAACTGAGTGTCTCGGAGAAGCCGGGAGGCTATATCTGGTCCAAGTCGCCCTACGAGAACTTTGAGCTTTCGTTGGAATACAAGACCTCCGAGAAGTGCAACAGCGGAGTCTTCTTCCGCACCGATCCGAAGAATGCTGTGCAGGGAGGTTTTGAGATTCAGGTCGCGTCAGCGGGGATCTATTCTGGAAAGCACGTGGTTGGATCTCTGTATGACGCGTTGGAACCGTCCGAGGGCGCAGGGAAGCCGGACGGTGAATGGAATCAAATGAAGCTCACTTGTGATGGACCGATGATTACGGTGGTTTTGAACGGCAAAACCGTGATTCAGGCCAATATCGATGAATGGACAACCGCGAATCTGAATCCGGATGGATCCAAGAACAAGTTCAAGACCGCTCTCAAAGACCTTCCCCGCTCCGGTCATCTTGGGTTTCAGTATCATGGGCACCCCGTTTGGTTTCGAAATGTGACTTTGAAAACCCTGTAGCGCGGTTGCCGCTTGGAGCGATCCCGCTGTGAGCGCTATGAAATATTGATCGCGGACATAAGGTTCGAACATTGCGTCCGTGATCGGATCTAAGGCTGGAGGTGGCCCCGCTTATCAAACTCCTCCTGTTCACCATCATCGCTCTCTTTTGGGGCGCGGAAGGACTGCGTGCCGCCTCCGGCGACTTTGAGCAGGAGATTCAGCCGTATCTGCAAGAGCATTGCGTCCGATGCCATGGAGAAAAAAAGCAGAAAGGCGATTTTCGGCTCGATTTGCTGAGCGGCGACTTTTTGGTGCGTGAGAACGCTGCTGCATGGATCGAAATAAGGGATCGGATCAATCTGGGCGAAATGCCGCCTGAGGACGAGGAGCAACCGGAGTTTGAGGCGTCGGAAGCTGTCTCAAAATGGATAGCGAACAACTTGCGTGAGGCGGAACGTTCAGCGTTGAGCACCGGAGGGCGCGTTTTGATGAGGCGAATGAACCGGCACGAATACACCCATACGGTGTCGGATTTGTTGGAAATGAAGTTTCCCACGGGTGAAAGTCCACTAGATGCCCTTCCGCCCGATGGGAAGGCTGAAGGTTTCGACAAAGTAAGCGCCGCGCTACTTCTTGATCCGTCCTTGATGCAGCAGTATTATCAGGTCGCTCGCCGGGTTGCGGATCGTGCCATTGTGGATGGCCCACCCGAATTCCCGACCCAAGCCATGCGCTTGGAGTTCGAGGAGATTCAGAACAGCCGCGCGATTCGTTACCTGGTAACCCGTCTCGGGCTGCAGCCGGCGGAAGGTGGATTGCAGATGATTCAAGGTTCAACCCGATCGTTCGCCTTGATGAAGTATCCCGATACCAATATGACGACTCCAACCAGTGGCTTTTATCGCTTTACGATTCGGGCTGGGGCACATCGCGGGGTTGACGGGACGATTCCCCGCCTTCGATTGACTCAAAGCCATCCGGACGAAGAGCAGATCCTGATTCATGAATTTGACGTCTTGGCTCCGTGGGATCAGCCTCAGAACTATTCCATTGTTGTGCCTCGTGACGAGCTCGGGGGAGAGGTGAAAGTCAGCCTGGTCAACGAAACCGACCTCTACATGGGGCAGCGACCGGGGGAAGATTTCATGCGCCGAAATGGCGAGATCGGAAAGGCGGGTGACTTTGCTGGAACGATCCGGTTGGACGGAAGAAAGATCGCGGAAGGCTGGGGTGGAGAACGATCGACCCCCAATCCCGAGCGACTCGATCTTTCCAGCTTTCCACGGGTGTTTCTTGACTACATGGAGGTGGAGGGGCCGCTTTATGATCAATGGCCGCCCAAGAGCCATACCATCCTGCTGTTCGGGGAAAATGCGACGGACGAGAATCTGGAATATGCCCGAGAGATTTTTGCCAGGTTTTTGCCGAGAGCTTGGAGGCGGCCGATTGCCCCCGGGGAAATTGATCCCATTCTAAGGGTTGTTGAGACGGAGTTGGAGAACGGGCAAGCGTTTCACGATGCGATCCGGATCGGCCTGACGGCGGCGCTGACTTCGCCGAAGTTTCTCTACATTGTTGAGCCATCAACAGAAGAGACTGCGCGTTCGCTCAGCGATTTTGAACTCGCGTCCCGCCTTTCCTATTTTTTGTGGAGCTCAATGCCTGATGACACCTTGTTCGAATTGGCTCGGCAAGGATCGCTCGGTAAAGACCGGGTCCTTGAAGCTCAAATCAATCGCATGTTGGAGGATCCGCGGTTTGATCGTTTTGTGGATGGTTTTGCCGCGCAGTGGTTGCGAACCGACACCTTTTTGGCGTTTGAGCCGGGAGAGCGCCTCTACCCCGATTTTGATGATGCGCTGGGAGAAGCCGCGCTGGCGGAGCCTTTGGAGTTTTTGCGGGTTTTGCTTAGGGAAAAGGGGAGTGCCCTCAATTTTCTGGAATCGAATTTCGCAGTGGTGAATGCGCGCCTGGCTCGCCACTACCAGATTCCCGGGGTTCAGGGCGATGAGTTTCGGAAGGTCGCCTTGCCGGCAGACTCGCCAAGAGGTGGCTTGCTGGGGATGATGGGCGTGCATTTGGCCGGAGCGGACGGAATTCGCACCAAGCCTGTATCGCGGGCTGTCTATGTTCGGGAAGTGCTGTTCAACGATCCCCCGGATCCACCACCTCCGAACGCTGGGGAAGTTGAGCCGAATATCAGGGGGGAGAATTTGACCGTGCGGGACCGGCTGATTCAGCATCAGGAAATCGAATCGTGCGCCGCCTGTCACCGTTCTCTGGATCCTTACGGCTTGGCGCTGGAGAACTTCAATGTGATCGGTTCGTGGCGCGAGGTTCAGGACGGAGAAAGTTTTCGGGGGTCAAAACGGCCTCCGATCAATCCGAGCGGAAAACTTCCCAACGGCCAGAGTTTCGCCACCTTTGAAGAGTTCCGGTCGCTTCTTGCTGATCAGGAAGATCGATTCAGAAAAGGACTTGCTGAAAAAATGTTCGTCTATGCGCTGGGGCGGCCGATCGAGCCGACCGACGATTCCACCTTGCAACGTGCCACAAGATTGATGAGTGAGAACGGAGACAGTTTTCAGTCCCTGATCAAAGCCATCATTTCGAGCCCCCAGTTTCTCGAGAAATAGCTCCAACCGACCACCTGTTATGAACTTCAACTATGTTCAACCATTGCATCGCCGCACCCTGCTTCGCGGCGCAGGCGCTTGTCTGGCCCTTCCGTTTCTGGAAGCGATGATGCCTCGCGGCGCCCGTGCCGCCTCAACGCCTGAGGTGATTCCCCGGATGGGCACCTTTTATTTTGGAACGGGAATGAACATGCGTCAGTTTTTCCCAGAAGGATTTGGGATGGAGGCGAGGATGTCCCGGATTCTGAAGCCCCTGGAGGGCCAGAGAGGAAACTTCACGGCCTTGTCAGGAACATGGTTGGAGCATGGAGGCGGGCATGATGGGGCTTACCCTTTCTCGACCTCGGTTGTCCGCGGAGCTAAGCAAACCATTTCACCGGATCAGCTGGCTGCCGAGCATCATGGGAAGAAGACTCGCTTTCCTTCGCTTCAGCTGTCGGTGAAACGTGGAACCGGATATGGATCCCAAGTCCTGGCGACCATTTCGTGGAACCAGCAGGGAGTGCCGCTCGCGGCTGAGAATGATCCCAAAGTTCTTTTCAATCGGCTTTTTCGTGCGAGCACGGCGGAACAGCAGATCAATCAGCGTCACGAGTTTCGGCAGCGTGGGAGTGTCCTCGACGCGATTCTCGGGGACGCAAATCAATTGCAGGGAAAGCTTGGAAAGGCTGACCGTGAGCAGCTTGAGCAATACTTCAACTCCATCCGTGAAGTTGAAAAAGGGTTGGAGCGTGAAGTCGCGTGGTCGGATCGCAGCAAACCGCAGCCGAGCTTGAATGGGTATGGGGATTTCGAGTCAGCAATCAGCCCGGAAGGCAACGGAACTTTCATTTACGATGATTTTGCCAAGTTGATGTATGACCTGATCGCGCTCGCATTTCAGACGGATTCGACTCGTGTCATATCCTACGTGGTACGGACTGAACTCGCCGGTGGGGTCTATCCCGAGTTCGGAGTTTCCAAAGGCTACCATACCCTCAGTCACCATGGCAATGATCCCAAGAACCTCGAGGATTTGGCCAAGGTGGACACGATTTACATGAAGCACTGGAACTACTTCTTGAATCGGTTGTCATCAATCAGGGACGGTGAGGGAACCCTCCTTGATCACACCATGTTAGGATTCTCCAGCGGAATGGGCATTGGTCACAGTAAATCGAGTTTGCCCACCATGCTGTCTGGCGGAGGTCGTTTGGGCATCAAGCACCAAACTCACGTGCAGTTGAAAGAGAACACGCCAATCAGTTCCATGTGGCAGACCATGGTCGAAAAAATGGGTGTTGAAGTAACCGAGCCATTTCAGGACAGCCCCGGAGTCATTCGTGAGTTGGTAGGATGAATCACCTTCTCCGGAATTTCCTTCTGGTTTTTGCTCTTGGTGGCTTTGTTAGGGCCGAAACCAATTCAATTGGCATGGAACTCCTTTCGGTATCACCGGGGCAGTATGAGCGTGGATTTCCGGGCGATGGAGCTGATCATCAATTCAAACTACAGCATCTCTATAGCCTTTCACAGGATCTTAGGAAGGAGACGCCTTCACATCGTGTGGAGATTACCAAAGGCTTTTCGATCGCACAGACTGAGGTGACCGTCGGGCAGTTTCGCCAATTCACACTCGCCACGGAATATGTCACGACAGCCGAAAAAGCAGGGGGTGCTCTCGGGTTTTTCCCACAGGAAAAAAACTATGTCGATCGATTCCATCTCGACCCGGAAGTCACCTGGAAGGCGCCTGGTTTTGAGCAATCGGATTCTCATCCGGGGGTTTGTGTGAGCTGGGCTGATGCGCAGGAGTTCTGCAGTTGGCTTTCTCAGAAAGAGGGCAGGAAATATCGGTTGCCGACGGAAGCCGAGTGGGAATACGCTTGTCGCGCCGGGACGATGACCTGGTATTCCTGGGGTGAGGATCCGGATGATGCTTACGCACATGGGAACGTTGCCGATGGTGCTCTGGAGGACGCGTTTCCCAATACAACGCGTTACCAAAGGGCTGTGAAATTGGGGGAAGACCAAGGAGATGGAGTTGTGTTAACTGCCAAAGTTGCCAGTTTTCAGCCCAATCCCTGGAAGCTGTATGACATGCACGGAAACGTTTGGGAATGGTGCCAGGATCGTTGGAAGGCGGACCTGTACAATGATTATTTCAAAGATGTTCCTCGGACGGAGCGCAGTTCGGTCGTTATCATGGATCCGCTGTTCGAAACGGCAACTGCGCAACATGAATACGGTGACTGGAGAGTGTTGCGAGGGGGCGCTTGGACCTGTGCTCCGGCGGCAGTCCGCAGTTCGATTCGGACATTCGCCGAGGCCGGGGATGCATCAGTCTACACCGGATTTCGTGTGGTTCGCGAATAGCACAACCCGGCGTTTGCCCAGCCTAGAGCCAGATCGGGGAAGACTTCCAGAGAAGAAAAGGCCAGATCAATACGATCGCGAGAAAGCAAATGGTGATGCCGGCGGGAACCGAATGGAAGCCATCAGTTCGCCAAACGGGGACGATATAGAGGACTAGGAAGGTCGCTTTGTAAACGACTTGGAGGATGAGGATCGCGACCATTTGGTTGGGACGAAAGAGGCCAATTACTGAGCAAACGAGGATTCCAAACCACAAAGCTCCGACCAGAAGCCGAAGAGGTGAATCCATGGGAAATTTCTCCTCAAAAACCGTTCCGGCGCTGGATTCCGATCGAAGAGTGGAGAAGGCGACGGGAACAAGAATAAGAATGTTTGCGAGATAAGCAGCGACGAGCATGAGGCTTGAAGACGAAACGCATGGCTTTGGAAATCGGATCCTTCAGGCGAAACCTCGAAAGGAGGGATGGGGATGATTCTTGACCTTGGCAGGGTTCACGTTCAAAGGACACACCATGAGTAACGTTGTCAGCATCCACCCCTACTTCAAAACCCACGAAGGCAAGCTTGAGGCCTTCCAAGAGCTTATCCCTTCGTTTGTAGCGAAGACGAAGACTGAAGAGAAATGCCATTGGTATGACTTCACGATTTGCGGAGATGTGGTCCATTGCCGCGAAGGTTACGATGGCGCAGACGGGCTGCTCGCTCATCTCGGCAACGTTGAAGAACTCATCGGCCAGGCACTTCAGGTTTCGGACTTGGTCAGGGTCGAAGTGCATGGACCTGCATCCGAGCTCGCCAAACTGAAAGAGCCGCTTACCGATCTGAATCCGGAGGATTTCGAATTCTTTTCAGGAGCAGGGAAGCCCTAAAC
>JBCDHN010000092.1:0-8107 GCA_038749915.1 Verrucomicrobiota bacterium
CATTGCATCCTGCCGTTCTCGACCGATGTGTATCGGGACGAGTCAATCGCGTCTTCGGTTTCCTCTGAGGACGCGAAAGCAACGGTGAAAGAGTTCGACAGACTACTTTCACAAGCTAAGCATATCGTCGAGTTGGACGGAATTTATGGCACGGGTGATAAAGGCGCGCCGAAAAGGCATCGGGCATACCAGGCAGCTGCCTGGTTTTTGCTGCAACAGTCTGACGTCATCATTGCGGGTTACCAAAAGGAGGAGCGGGGCCTGCCTGGAGGAACGGAAGAATCGGTGAAGGAAGCTCTGCTCTCCGGCATTCCCGTGGTGTGGATCGACACGGGTGCCAAGCCCGATTCCGAGGGGTTGCTGCCGATCCGGGTTTTGAAATCGTCCTGGGATCTGGAGAACCCTTCCTCAAGTGATTGGCTGGACGAAGTTTCCGGTCTGGTCGAGAAGTTGGTCGAGTTGCCTGGGGACGAAGGGCCGAAGGCAATGCGCGAGGAAGCGATCGAATCGATGCAGGAGTTTTATGGCGATACCCAGACGCCCAAGAGCTATCGAAAGATGGTCTGGAAGTACTTTTTGAAGCTGACCGGAGGAGCCTCATCCATGCGTCCCGCCAAAGCCCTCGAGGTTGAACCGATTGAGTCGCATCGGCGGCGGGCGTCGTCCCTGAGTCGCCACTACACCTCGCAATATCGGGGCGCGTTTGTGATCAACTTCTTGCTGCTGATCGTCGTGGTGATGCTGGCCGCAGGATTTGAGCTGGTATCGACGGGCAACTCTCCAATCTGGCTGGCGCTCCTCAAACTGGCGATCATTCTCTATATCTATTGGAACTCGTTTTCGGCCAACAGTCGCAAGTGGCATCGTCGCGGCATTGACTTTCGAGTGCTCACGGAATTTCTCCGCTCTTCGAACTACTTGTCGCCACTGGGGGTGGCGACGCCCAGCGCCAGGTTACCGGTTCAATATGGCATCAACGGGTTGCAGCATGATTGGTCGCAGTGGCTGTTTCGCAGTATCGTCCGGGCTGAGCCGATTGTGACGACGGACAAAGGGTCCAGCCGGGTCATGGCCCTCGACAAAAAAGCGCTCGATCAAGCGAGGAATGGAGTTGTCGAGTATTGGGTCGATAGTCAGATCGAGCATCATCGTGAAACGGCCAAGTCCATGTCGAAGATGTTCGGGCGATTGGAGGGGCTGAGTCGTTGGTTGATTCGACTGATGTTGGTGGCGGTGATCGGACAGGCCGCAGTGGAAGTTTACTATCAGGTTTCAGACGTCGACTCCGAGGGCGCAATTTGGAGGTGGTTGGTCTTTATTGGGGCGGTGGCTCCCGCTGCGGTTGCGAGTTTTGCCGGTATCCTTTATCAGAGCGAAGCCCGCAGGTTGACGGACCGCTCCGCAGCCTTGGCGCGTGAATTGGAGCAGTGGAACCAGCGCCTGATCAAGGCTCCCGCCCAACCACATGGTTGTGATTCCTGGGCGCTGGCTCAGAACGCGCTTCTGATCGCTCAACTGGTTGCGGACGAAGTTGCCGATTGGCACTTGTTCAACCAGCCGCACGAAGTGGGCGTGACGTAGGACGAAGTCAATCTGGAGGGCGACACTCCGTCGTCGCCGAAGGTGAGCTGAGCCAGGGAACCCATCATGTTAAGACGTTGCGATTCCGTTTTGGTGAAGTATGCGCCGGAGAAACAAAATCACGGCGACGACGGAGCGTCGCCCTCCAGAATTTGGGGTATTTTTAGCCTTCTGGGAACATGGACTGCAGGCTGGTGACAACCGAGTCGATTACGGGGTCACCGAGACCTGCTTTCTGAATTCTCAGGTAGGTGTTGAGCAGAGATCGACGAAGCGGTGTCAACCCTGTTTCGGGGGTCCGAAGATAGTAGTGGGCGTCGAACAAACGGTCGAAGTTGATCTTGTAGGCTTCGACGACGGCGGGAGTGATTTCGGCACCGTCCAGTTCAGTGATGGCCTTTTGGGCGGTCGTGGCTGCTCCGGACGGATTCCAATTGTCGGCAAAATAGGTTTGAATCCAGGCGATGAGGTTATCGGTTTGCGGATCGCTTAGTCCTGCCTCCTGGAAACGGGTCGAAATGTAAAGGGCGCGTTGAAAAAGACCCTGGAGGATTTCCGCACTGGCTCCGTTTTCACGGTGGGATCGGATGAGGTAGCCGTAGGCCCCTTGATACGGCAGCTTGCTGTCATGCACCAAAGTTCCAACGGAATCGAGAGCGGAAATGGCCTCTTCGGCGGAAGCGATCGCAGCGACGAAATCTCCCTGCTGCATTTGGCTGAAAGCGAGACCATTCAAATGGGTCGCCAGCATGCTGGCATGCTCACGAATTCCAGGGGCTGACTCCAACAACTCCCGGGCCAGCTCTGCGCCTTCTCGAAAGAGTTTGGCATAGGTCTCGGGATTTGGACTGAGCATGAGTCGTGATCCCTGTCCGTTGATGGCATAGAGGAGCTGCAGCTTTGTGGTGTTGTCGTTGGGGTTTTGCTCAAGGAGACTCCGGGCGATTTTCAGGGAACGTGCCGCAATTGCATCAGCCCGGGCGTTGTCTCCCTCCCTCGCCGCAACCGGCGCCGCTTTGTTGAGGGCGACGACCAGGTCTGACTGAAAGAGCAGTTCATTGGGAAAACGGGTCACGAGGGCCTCCCGAATCTCCAGCGCTTTCCAGGTGAATCCGGCCGCTCCTTCGTGATCCCCCAGGGCACGTTTCGCGACGGCCAGTCGATCATAAGCGTTAGGAATGTTGCGCGCTTCCGTCCGGTATTGCGGATCAAAATCGATCTCGTTTCCAATCACGACCGCCTCTTGGTAGAGATCCGCAGCTTTTTCCCACTCACCCTTGTCCTTCATCAGATCTCCGTGGTCGATCAAGTCCAGCATTCGATCCTGCTGGGCGAGGGGATGATTCTCATCGATGGGGAGCGAGGAGATTTCGTTAAAAATGGTCTCAGCCCGGTCCAGCTCTCCCGTTTCGCGGCAGAGCCTCGCCAGATTGCCAAGGGCGACGGCGAGATCGCGGCTGCGTTGTTCTCCCTCCGGATCAGCCTCGTACCGTTTGCGGGCAATCGCGATGCCTTGCTCAAACTTCAGCTTCGCCTCCTCGATCCGGCCGAGCGATTTAAGAACGCCCCCGCGCCAATTCAAAAGCGTTCCCAGTTTTCGTTCGGTATCCTTATCGAGGAGATCTTCGGGGATGGAAGAGAAGTAGGATTCAGCCTGGATCGACACATCTTCGAGGGCGTCGAGTCGGCCGATCGCGGTTAGCTCATCGCGAAGATCATAGAGAGTACTACCAATGAGGTCGTCGGCCCCGGCCCGCAACTGGACGGCCTGCACCCGGCGTTCCTCGGCCCGTTTCTGTTGTTTGCGCGCATTGAATCCGGCCACCATCGCAATCAAGGCGAGGGAGGCAAAGGCGACGGTCACGAGCTGCAATCGCCGAAGTCGTTTCTGTTCTTCCTCGGTTTCAAATTCGGAAGATCTCTCAATGAATCGAACTTCCAGATTGCTCAGCTCGTCCCAACGGGATTCCAGCATGTCCCGGCCTTCTTCCAGCTGCACCCCGCTGGGCAGAAGCAACGCATCCTCCTCACCGTCGTCCCGCCAGCGTCTCGCAGCCCGGGCAATGCGGAAGCGAATCTTGAGGAAGTGTCGATCGGAATCAATCGCTTCCGCCATTCGTGGCCAGCATCGAAGCAAGGCTTCATGGGCAACGCCGACCCTCGGTTCCTCGTTCTCGGCGGCATCGATGATGTAAAGGCGAGCATCCACAAAGCGCTCGACCAACTCGGCCATGGCGGGTGAACGAACCAGGATCTTGTGCTCGGCTCGCTGGCGGGTGACGGTTTCATCGTCGTGATCTCCCATCGTGACGGTCGATCGAACCAACCGGGGAAACTCGTTTTGGGCATCGGCGCTGAGCTGGGAATAGACTTCCTCGGCCCGGCGCGCCACCGCTCCCTCCACCTCGCCAATTTCGCGATAGGCTTCAAAGGTCAGGTCCCGGCCTTTGCTCCGTTTTTCGTAGAGTTGTTGCAGGCAGAATCCGAGCAGGGGCAACACGGTGGGCTGCTCAACCGCCGCGTCGCGCAGAACCTCGTCGAGGGATTCTCCATCCTTGGAATCTTCTTCAAACCTCAATCCGGCTGCTTGAGCCGGTTGCCGAATCATCTGGCCGAGCTCGGCGGGAGTCGGCGGCCCGAGATGAAAGATCCCGTCTCCCCGCATCAACTCGAGCAGGGCAGGGAACTCGGCGCAGTGAGCAAAGAAATCGCTCCTGATCGTGGCAATCGCGACAAATCGTCCGCTCGCGGCCAGAGCCGAGGCCAAATTGACGAACTGTTTTCTAACCGTCGGATCAATATCTTCGGCGAAGATTTCCTCAAACTGATCGATCATCAATACGAGCCGGGCGACGGGAGGTTTGAGCGCCTTGAGCCGTTTGCGGGCGGCGGTCGCGTCCGCTTTTCGTCCCTGAGATTTGAAGGCGGAGATTCTCTCCTTGAACGCCTGCTTTTCGTTCAAATGGTGAAGCGAGGCGGCCTGAGCCAGTGCTCCCCGGGCCAGTCCCAGCAACTCATCGGGGTTTTTGCGCAGCATGGTGGCAATCTCCTCGGCCGTGGTTCCGTCGCTGCCCAGCTCCGGCAAGGCATCGGGTTCGAGCAGGGCGAGGGCAGCTGCCTCAAACGGATCGTCACCGTCTCCCGGGTGCATCACGGCTCGTCTCCACAAGCCGACTCCTTCGATCACTCCTGGCTCCACCAGCATTGGCAGCACACCGGCTCGAACGAGGGATGACTTTCCGCTGCCACTCCCTCCCGCCACCATCAGGAAACTCGATCCCGGCCCGAGAATCTGTCGACGTAGGCCGTCAATGACTTCAGCCACAGCTGCGGTGCGTCCGAAGAAGATGGGCGCATGCTCGAAGTGAAACGCCTCCAGTCCCCGGAATGGCGATCCCTCATTCCAGGTGATTTCTGCTTCGATCTCGGCCGAGGCTTCTTCCTTGGTGCGTGCCTCGATCAGTTTGCGAAGCTTCACCTCCAGCTTCTCCTCGAACTCGTCGAGCCGACCATAGCGGTTGACCGCTCCCTTGAACGTCAATTCCTCTTTGTCCTTGGTCCAGTCCTCCATGAACGCCTTGAGTTCCTTCCACTGGCGCAGCCGTTCCATGTGCGCATCTTCGGGCTCCAGCGGAATCAGGGGCTGGGTTTTGTTGACCCAGACGAGGATGTCGGGAACCCCGTTGTTGCGTTGCTGACCTTCGACTGCATCGACGAATTCGAACTCGGTGCCGGAGCGAAACTCGGTTCCGTCTTTGCGTTTGTATTTGGTGTGCAGGCGCGAACCCATGCGAGACCAGAGGATGCAAATCACGATGTCGAACTGGGAGGGCGCCGGGATCTGCTCCTGGTAATCCTTGGTAATCACCATCGGTTCGTACTCCCAGAAGTAGGGATCCAACGTCACGTTGGAAAACTCCGCATTGAGGCGGTCCACCACGCGTTCCGCAATCCGTCGCTCCTGGGCAACGTCTCCGGGGCTACTGAGAAATAGGCGAAGCTTGGTCTTCTTCACGAAACTGAATAGGGAGATGGGTGGCCAATGTCGCCATTGGGTTTTAGAATTTGAGAACCGAGACCCGGCGTCATCTCAGGGAAGTGACTTGGATCCACGTGCTCCGCAGCGTAACGCCTGCCAATCCGGGTCAGCAACTCCATGCTCTTCAGATTGTCAATGTCGAACGCCGAGCCGCTCCAAGACAGACAATTGGGATCTTTCTGTTCTTCCTCGGTGAACGTATGATTGTAGCGGCAGTAGGTGAAGTGCTTGTCGCTGCCATCGCCATCCGGATCCATCAACGCTCCAATTTCCCGATCGACGGACTCCCCGTAAACACATTTTCCAAAAACCCGGCACATAACGTCCTGCTCCACCTCCGATGAATCGATCAGGGCGTGGATGGATCGAATCAAGGCTCCGATCCGATTGACGTCTCCGAGGCGACCGTAGCCATAAGACTTCCGAACTCGTCCCGTTCCAACGGACAGGACAAAGGTCTTGTCGACGCCCGTTGCCATTCCAATCCCCAATTCGGGAACCGTGGCCTGAACAAACATGCGAAGCGCAGGATTGTTATAGGGCGTGACTCCGCCATCGACAAACTCGTTCAGGGTCTCTTCCTTTCCTCGTCGTTTGACGCTGATGGTCTCCGTCGGAAAGAAGGTTGGAGCAGCAGTGCTGGCTCGAATCAGTTTCCACAGCGGATAGTTGAGATTGCACGAGTCGTGATTCCTGGCGTTGTAGCGGGCGCCAGGGCTGTTGGTAATCGGCCAAACCGATCCGGACGATCCATTGCGCAGGACCACCATAAGCAGCGTCCGCAGGCGGGGGCTTCCCAGCAAGGCTTCGCTGCCGTCCTCTTCGACAAAGACTTGCTGCAGGAGCTGGGCCAGATTCTCACGGTCATAAGCATGGCGCAGAAAGCGCCACGATCGCACGGGACGGAAGATCTCATCGGCAAACTTGAGATAGAAATCGCGAACTTCCGAAACCTCCATTCCCCATGACAGGCATGCACTTACGATTGCTCCTGTGCTGTTTCCTCCAATGAAGTTGAAGTAGTCCGCCAGGACGAGCTTATCATTGTTCGTCTGCTTCCTTAGTATAGCTTCGACACGATCGAGAATCTCTAGAGTGAAGAGGGCGCGGATACCTCCCCCATCGAGTGACAGCAATCGGTTCATTGAAGCTTAAGAAGCAACAAGCAACTTCGTCCTCTGTCGATCCATTTTTTACTTGTCTTTGGGAGATGAATTGGCGTTACTACGATATGGATCTCAAAAACATTGGGAATCATCCAATACGCCAGAAGTTAACCCACCTCTTAAGACTCGAGAAGATCATGTTTATCTTCTGGTTCTTTTTCTGGGCTTTGAACGGTCTCGACAAATTCTTCAACGGGGCCTTTATGAAGAATGATCAATGGGGCAAATGGTATCAAGGATGGTTTGGAGTCAATCGTGATGAAAAGTTCATCCACTATTTCAGCCGCCTCGATCTTCCGCCGTGGATGGCTCTCAGCTCGCTCTATGTCTTCGCGATTGTTGAGATCATCGTCGGATTTATCTTCCTGAAGATTGCCTGGGAGAAGGAGCCGAAGTCGACCGAGGTGCGCATGTGCTTCAAGACCGGCATCATTCTCTTTGTCCTCTTCATGATTGGTGACATCATGTTTGGTGATCGGATGGAGCTTTGGGAACACGGTACCTTCCTCATTCTTACGTTGATGACCTACCGCTTGTATCTGTCTCGTTTCGACGAGTATGCAGAGTTGGTCGGAGAACGTGAAATGATCGCTGCCGACCTTAACCAGGATGGGAAGATCAGTTCCGCCGAATATCACGTCTTCATGGAGCGCGTCCGGCTCTACGGCGTTGAGAGAAAGAATGCGGAGAAAGAAGAGGAAGAGTCCAAGACGTCGGAAGAGGCAGAGGATTCTTAGATAAGTTTCCCAACGTTCCTTAAGGAATAGAGACAACGGCTGATCATGATGGATTGATCTGCAGGTCGTTTACTATGTCGAGTTCGATGGGTGGAGAGACCTCCATCGTCGGTTCGGTAAAGAATTTACTTCACATTTCTTAATAATTGAGCAAGTTTTAATAAACTTAACGCTCAATGTCGTGAATCGCTTCGCTTGCCTCTGTCCTTTTCTTTTCTTCTATCTTGTTGTTCTCGTTGTTCCCTCCAACTCAGGGGAATATGAAACCATTGATGACGGCAAGTCTGTCCTTATAGAAGATCCCACCCCAATCATTTCACCATATGCCGATTTTCGACTTCGTTACGAAACGGACTGGGATTCCGCAAGAGCAAACGGCAGCTTGAGAGATGATCGGATGCGGGCCCGGATTCGAGCCCGGCTTGGGGCCAAGATTGAGCCCACCGAGAATTTGACCTTCAACATCCGGGCGCGGACGGGAAACTCCGACAGTCAGCAGTCACCCCACCTCACCATCCAGGACTTTAATGGGGGAGAGCGGGATGATTTCGATGGAATTCTCGATCTCTACTATGGCCAGTACG
>JBCDHN010000093.1:0-8091 GCA_038749915.1 Verrucomicrobiota bacterium
GATCCGTCGAGAAGGGAATCTGAAATTTCGACAACCTTTCCCCCGACTTGCGCCGTCAAGACCGCCTCCTTGTGAGGACGGACAACTCCCTGGGTTCGGATTCGGGTCTGATATTCCTGCCGATTCAGTGTGATGACCTCCGTTCGCAGAACCTTTGGGGGAGGTGGCGGCCGCTTTGGTTTTTCTTTTTTGATCGAGAGCAGCCCGTAGCCGATTCCGCCGACCGCGAGGATGGCAAAAGGAATCAGGATACGTAACGCGCGTTGCATGAAATGGGCTTTCATTGATCGGGGCCGATATCGATCTTTCCCGAACTACGCACAGTTTAGACCAAAAGGAGTGCTAAATCGCCTCTAATCCTTGGCTCCGAACTTTTCCCGCTCCTCCAGAGCCTCCTCGTAGATCTCCGCGACATCGTTCAATTTACCGATCGCATCGTCCAATTGCTCCATCGCCTCGTTCAGTTTTTCCTGATCGACGGTGCCTGTGGACTCCCCGGATTCGACGACTTCTTCGAGCAATTTGATTCCAGGTTCCAATTCGGACGTCGCCTGGTGTTTCTTCACATGGGCCGTCTGAACGCGCAGTGACTGAAGCAGCTCTTCGCGGTTCCTCTCGAATTCGGCAAACTGTTGCCTCGCGCGATGCAATCCAACACTCGCCAATCCCAGAACCACAAGGCAAACACCAATCAGCCCGAGGCCGATTTTGCCACGCCGTTTTGCTCGTAGCAGAAGGCGGTCCTGATCTTCGGCGTCGTGCTGTGTGGCCTCTTTGCCAGTCTTCCGAAGGAATCGTTCCGGGTCGCGGATGATACGGAGACAGAGAAGAGCGGCGAACAGGGCGAGTAGAAACGCAAAAACGATCAGGAGAATCGTTGACGTCGTGTTGAGGGGTGAGGGCTCCATCTTCTTGCCGCGATCCTTTCAGTTTCCGCTGGTTTGAGCAATGGAGAAATCTGGCCTGCCAAACTTCAGGACCTCAGGGTGTTTCCGGAGATTCCGTTTCAAAGTCACCACCCAGAGCGAGGTGGAGATCGACCCGATTGCGCAATCGCTGGTTGCGCAATTGGATCATGTCCGTTCGTGCATTCACCGCCCGGCGTTGGGCCTCCAACAACGACAAGATACCGACCAATCCTTCCGAGTAATCCCGCGAAGCCTGGGTCTCCGCAAGATTAGCCTGAGCCAGCTCGACATCGAGAAAAGCTTCTTGTTCGGCGAGAGATTTTTCGGTGGCGAGCGCCGATTCAACGTCCTGAAACGCGAGCAATGCAAAATCCGAAAATCGCCGCACCGCGACCTCATTTTGAGCGAGCGCCTGGCGGGCTGCCGCGGAAGGGACCCCGCCTTCATAGACGTGTTGGGCCAGGGACGAAGCGACCGTCCAAACAAAGAAGTCGGGGTCGAGGAGAATCGAAGAAAGCGTGGCGCCGGAGGAAGTCACCCCGCCGTTTAAATTGATGGATGGCAGCAGATCCTTACGCGCGGCGTCGGCCCGTTTGGCACTGGCAAGAAGGTCGGCGGCGGCAGCGGCAAGATCAGGGCGGCGCCACAACAATTCTGACGGGATTCCTGCGGGTACGCGGTTTGGCAAGACCGGCAAAGTCGAGCGACTTTTGACTTCGGCACTTGGATAACGACCAGTCAGAACTTCCAGGTTCCGGGCCGCTTCTTCCTGATTCAACCGCGATCGGACCAGCGCCCGCTCGGCCGAGGCGACGTTGGAGCGACCGAATTGGACATTGAGGGGGCTGGCAGTGTCGTCGCCCGCTTTGTAATTCCGCTCGGTAATGCGGTTGTTTCGCTCAAAGCTGTCGCGCGTCGTTTCGGCCAGATCAGCCAGTTGCACGGTGGTGATGTAGTTAAACCAGGCAATCGCGGTGTCCCCTGCGAGAGAAAGGCGCGCTGCCCGAAAATCAGCTTTAGCGCCGGCGTAGTCCGCTTGTGCAGCTTGATCCAAATCGCGGAGCCGTCTCCAGAGATCGACTTCCCAGGAAGCGTTCAGGCCGAGTTGGTAGTTGGATCGAAGAATCGCATCCTCCAGACCGTTTTCATCACGAGTGCGGGATTGATTTGCGCGAAATCCGATCTCGGGCAATCGATTGGCCCGCGCCGGCACGGACTGTTCCTTGGCCACTTTCAGGCGGGCCGCCGCTGCTTGCAGGTTGCGATTGTTCTCCATCGCCTGTTCGACGAGCTGGTCCAGATCGGGATCGCGAAACGTTTTCAACCAACCGGTTGAGATTTGCCCGCTGTTTCCCGCGCCAGCTTCCTTCCAGGTATTCGGCCAGCTCAGATCCGCACCCGCGTCGGCCGCGGGATCGTCAATGGTGAAGGCAGTGCAACCCGCGATCACGAGAACGCAGCCAGGAACGGCGAAGAGCAGGAGCACAGACCGAAAATTCATACAGTGTTAGGGTCGGGACTGTGGACGGGAAATGCCCGATAAACCAGCGAGAAATACAAATCCGGTTGCGGCGATTTGCTTGCCGGATTAAATCGCAATCATGCGTTTTAAAGACAAGAATGTCCTCATAACTGGAGCGGGATCCGGCATTGGAGAAGCGATGTCTCGTGAATTTGCGGCGGAGGGTGCGTTTGTCTGGGTGGTTGATCGCGATCAGGAAGCAGGAACGGCCGTTGCCAAGGACATCGGCGGAGAGTTTTTAGCCTGTGATGTTTCCAATCAGGAGGAAGTCAATGCGCTGATCGACAACGTTACCAAGGAGAAACAGCTCCACGTGTTGGTCAACAACGCCGGCATTTCGCACATAGGCACGGTGGAGACGACGACCGGGGATGACATGGATCGCGTTTACAACGTCAATGTCAAAGGCGTCTACAACTTCCTCCACGCGGTTCTCCCCAAGATGGTTGAGTCAGGCGGGGGTGTGGTGCTCAACATGGCGTCGATCGCTTCGAAGGTCGGCCTGAAGGATCGTTTTGCCTATTCCATGAGCAAGGGCGCGGTTTTCACCATGACCCTCTCGGTGGCGCACGACTACATCGAGCACGGAATCCGCTGCAACTGCATCTGTCCGGCCCGGGTCCACACGCCCTTCGTCGACAACTACCTCGCCAAAAATTATCCCGGCGAAGAAGAAAAGATGTTTGCGACCCTGTCAGCGGCGCAGCCGATCGGGCGGATGGCGAAACCGGCAGAAATCGGCAAGCTTGCCACCTACCTTTGTTCGGACGACGCAGGTTTCGTCACCGGAGGAGCCTGGGACATCGATGGCGGAGTCATGAATCTCCGCTGAAATTTACGAGGCCGTTATCAGGAGCGAGACGATCTCGCTGTTTTCGGGAAACTGACCGGTTTCGTGCTTGCTGTAGATCAACTCACCATCAGCAACCACATCAAAGATTCCTCCGCCGCCTTCGATGAGTTCGGCTTGGTAATCAGTGCCTTCACCTATCGCAGCCGCCAAACTGGTGGCTTGGGGGGTGTAATTTCACTGAACGCAGTAAGTAATGGAGATCTTCATGATGGCGAAGGGGTAACGGTTGAACGTGTCGATTAGCTGCCGCAAAGCAAACCAACGATTTTGCTTTGACGCCTGCGCTTGCCAATCTTTACTCACGGTCTGATGAAATTGATTCGCTTTGGCCAGCCCGGTCAGGAAAAACCCGGTCTTCAACTGGAAGACGGAACCCGCATTGACGCTTCGGCGTTTGGAACGGATTGGGACGAGCAGTTTTTCGGAGATGACGGGTTGGCGAAGCTCAAGACCTGGGCAGATGCGAATGCTGCATCGGCGCCGAAAGTCGATCCGACGGAGCGACTCGGTCCCGCCATCTGTCGTCCCAGCAAGTTGATCTGCATCGGATTGAACTTCAGTGATCACGCCGAAGAAACCGGGATGACTCCTCCGCCCGAGCCGATTATTTTTTCGAAGGCTACCAGTAGCTGGACGGGACCCGACGATGCATTGGTCATTCCGAAGGGAAGCGAAAAGACCGATTGGGAAGTCGAGTTGGCCGTCGTGATTGGCAAGCGGGCGACTTATGTCGAAGAAGCTGATGCGTTGGACTATGTTGCTGGTTATGCGCTGCACAATGACTATAGCGAGCGTGCATTTCAAATTGAGCGCCAAGGCCAGTGGGTGAAAGGGAAGAGCGCCGACTCCTTCGCGCCGTTTGGTCCGTTCCTCGCGACCCAGGATGAAATTGCTGACGTCGATAACCTGAAGATGTGGCTCAAGGTCAATGGCGAGACCAAACAGGACGGCACTTCCGCCAATCTCATTTTCAAGATCCCCCATCTCGTCAGTTATCTGAGCCAGTTTATGAGTTTGCTGCCCGGTGACGTGATTTCCACGGGAACACCGGCTGGCGTTGGGATGGGCTTCGATCCGCCGCAATTTCTCAAGCCGGGAGATGTCATCGAACTCGGGATTGATGGACTGGGTGAACAGCGGCAAACTGCCCAGGCTTGGGCGCCCGAGGCGGGCTAGCAGCGGTCGATTTCGCCAAGGCTCGATTGGGGATTTGTAAGATTTTGCAACGATCGGGGCACTTACTTGGTATGAAAGCTCCCCTTCTTGGTTCCCTCTTCGCTCTTTTCGCATCGCTTCACCACCTTTCTGCGGCAAACCCGGTCGAGGTCGGGGACGTCGAATGGACGCGTGACTTTGAAGCGGCGCTGAAGACGTCGGCGGCCACTAAGAAACCGGTCTTTGCCCTGTTCCAGGAAGTGCCGGGATGCGCTGGTTGCCAAAAATTCGGGAGAGAGGTTCTCACCAACCAGCTTTTGGTGGAGGCGATCGAGTCCCAGTTTGTCCCGGTTCTCATCTACAACAACCAGGGGGGGAATGACGCCAAGCTCCTGCGACGCTTCAACGAGCCTTCCTGGAATTATCAAGTTGTCCGGTTCTTTGATTCAGAGGCGAAGGACATCATTCCTCGACGCGATCGGATCTGGACGTTGGCCGCGCTGGCCACTCGGATGGTAGAAACCCTGGAAACAGCAAATCGCGAAGTTCCCAACTATCTGCGAACCCTGGCGGAGGGGCAGAATAACGCGAGCCATCAGAAGGCGGCCTTCTCCATGTTCTGCTTCTGGACAGGGGAACTTCACCTTGGCCAGATCGAGGGAGTCGTGCAGACAGAAGCGGGATGGTTTGACGGACATGAGGTGACGTTGGTGACCTATGATCCAGGGCAGCTGTCATTTCCGGACTTGGTGCAAGCCGCGGAAGAGGCGAAGTGCGCGAATTCAGTCTACACTTCATCCGATGCTCAGCGCAAAGAACTGGGAAAGACACGATTGAAGACCGGGACGCTCGATGGAAGCTATCGAGCGGCTCGTGCCAGCGACCAGAAACGTCAGATCCTGGGGACATCATGGACGAATCTGGATCTCAACCCAATGCAGGAAACCAAGGTGAACGCATGGGCGCGTGTGGATGTTGATGAGGCATTGTCATGGTTGAGCCCTCGTCAGATTAAGCAGTTGAAGGGCGGATAATTCCGGGAAGGTTGGGAGATGCCTTTTCTCTCTGTGCAAACGAATCAGGAGGTCGATCCGCAAACTCGCCAAAAGCTGCTCACCGTGGCAACCCAGCAGGTGTCCAGCGTGCTGGGAAAATCGGAAGAGTATTTCATGGCTTCGCTCCAAACCGTTGCCGCGATGCGATTTGGTGGCAGTGCCGAACCAACCGCGATGTTTGATCTGAAAGCGCTCGAGTTTCCGAGCGAAAAAGCACAGGAGATAACCAACCTCCTATGCAAATTATCTGCAGACATCCTGAACGTCGAGAAGGCGCGGACTTACGTCACCTTTACGAGTGTCGAACGCGGCATGTGGGGCTGGAACGACAAGGTGTTTTAGGTCCGGCTAAAAACGGCAACGCCGTTATGTAGGAACAGCCCACGGGTTACCACAGCGAAGCGAAGGCTACCCTGGGATTAACGTTGGAACATTCTATCAAGCCTGAAAGGCTTGCGGAAGGTTACGGATCACCTTCAGCGATCTCTTTGGTTTCCTCGGCTTATCCCCAGGTAGGCTTCCGCCAACCCGGGGCTCACTCTACGCAACGGCGTTGCCGTTGTTTCGGAGCATCGAAAGGCACGCAACTTGACGTTCAAAAACCGTTGGCTCAGAAGATCAGCTGCCAATATCCAACATCGATCCACCGATCGAACTTTCGGCCGACTTCATGATAGTGAGCCGCTTTCTTGAATCCAAATTTCTCGTGAATCGCGATGCTGCCATCATTCGGAAGTGAAATGCCTGCGATCACAGAGTGCAGACCGAGTGATTTTAACTCGGGAAGCAACGCTGCATACAACGCGCTCCCGATACCCTTACCTTCCTGTCCCTTGGCAAGATAGACCGTGCTTTCGACCGAGAATCGATAGGCAGAACGCGGATGCCAGGTCCGGGCATAGGCATAGCCGGTGATCTTCCCGTCCTCCTCGGCCACCAACCAGGGGAAAGATGCCGTGGTTTCCTCTACGCGGCTGGCGATCTCATCTGTCGTTACTAATTCTTCCTCAAAGGTAACGATCGTTTCCGCAATATAATAGTTGTAGATATCGCGGATCGCTTCGTAGTCCTGAGGCTTTGCCGGGCGAATCATGGAAGGCCAGATTAGTGGGCGAGATGCTTGTCCGCAAAGTCAAAAAAGACGGTCCAATCAGGAGCGCCAATTCCATGTTTACCAGGTCGGATGTGGTAACCAATCCGGCTGTCTATTAGCTGATTTTCAGGAGGGAGGGAGGCCGCCTTGAAGTCGTTGAAACCATAAAGCTGATAAGCGGGAGCTGCCGCAACGCAGGAGCCAAATTCACCTTCGGGATCGGCCCACTGATCGCCGGTCGCGCTGCACACCAGGACAGGTCGGGGTGCCGCAAGGGCCAGCAGCTGGTGCTGATCGATGGGCAGGTGATCTTCGCGATCATTGAAGTCCTTGAACCGTTGGTTGAACCAGTGGGGAAAGTTGGTGTTGATGTTGACCAGCTTTTCTCCGCGCCGGGGACGACTTAGGGCCGCGCCTCCGCATCCGGATTGGTTGCTGACCACCAGGGCAAACCGCTCATCCTGAGCTCCGGCCCAAAGCGCGGTCTTGCCGTTGCGGGAGTGGCCCATGACGCAGACGCGATCTCCATCGATTGCCGGATCCGCGATCAAGACGCTCGCCGCGATGCGCAAACTCCAGGCCCAGGCTCCAATCGCTCCCCAATCACCGGCCAGCGGTTCGTCAATGCCCTTCAGGAAAAAGTGGGGATGGATCCCATTGCTGAAGTCGGCGAAATCCGGGTCAATGTCTCCGTGATAAAGCGTTGCGATCGCGTAGCCGCGTTCGATCGCGAGTTCGAATGGCCATCGAGACGCTTCGCTGCCACGTGAAGCCTCGGTCGCGCGATGATCTTCCACCCCTTTTTTCCGTCCGGGAATCCATCCTTCGTTCAACCACACATCAGGATCGGCAATGCAGGTGTGGTTCCCGGCAAAATTAAGTCCGACAAAGGCTGGAACCGGCTGTTTCTGCTTAGGGAGCGCCAGCAGGAGATGTAGGGGAGGGGCGCCTTCGGGCGGATAGTTGATCACCATCTCGCGCAGAATTCCCTTTCCACCAAACATCTCCTTTTTGAGACGGGTTTGGACACGGATATCCTTCAGCTTCGGCAGCTCCGGCGAGCGGCCATAGACGTAGTGCTCAAAGAGCCGCAGAATCTCGCTGCGACGTTGCGAACGCCATTCCGCGGGAGATTCAGCTCCAGCCAACACGTCGGGAAGAGCCGCGCTCGCCGGCAATTTTTCCGGCTCAGGCCAGTTCTCGGCTTGGGAAGGGAAACTGATCAACGCCAGGAAAGTGAGAAACGAAGCCAGAAACTTCATGGGTTTCAGGCCCGTCGATCGCGAACACTCGGTCCATCGGGATCTGCGATGTGCACCCAGGTGTGCACGTGGGGAGCGCCCCGGAAAACCCAGACCATGTGGGGACCTTCCAGCATCCAGTTGTCCCATACACCGTCGTTGCCCAAATCGCGATTCCGGGCAAATGAGAGGTGGAGTTTGTCAAAACCGGCCTTTTCGATCAACGCCATGGACTCTTTGACGTCTTCCGGGCGGAACGGCATC
>JBCDHN010000094.1:0-8058 GCA_038749915.1 Verrucomicrobiota bacterium
AATGCCGAGCGCTGTGATATCTCCGAGGAGTTGACTCGGTTGGAGAGTCATTTCGTGCAGTTTCGGAAGTATTTTGATAGCAAAGGTGCGACCGGGCGCTCGATGGATTTCCTCTGCCAGGAGGTGAATCGTGAACTCAACACCATCGGCTCAAAAGCGAACGACGCCGCGATTGCGCAGCATGTGGTTGAGGCAAAAACCGAGTTGGAAAAGATTCGGGAGCAGGTTCAGAACGTCCAGTAGCGGAACCTGCAAAAAGTTCCGATCGCCTACCTGCAATAATTCGGAAGAGGTTGCATCTCAGGCTACTCGCGATGCGGAGGGCGTGGGGTGCAGGCTTGCCGGTTTTAGTGCGGCATGCTTTCTGAAAAGAGTTGGATCACTGCTACACCGGCGATGATCAGTCCCATTCCAATCAATGCCGGAAGGTCCGGTACCTGCTTAAACAACCGGATTCCCACCAATGTGATGAAAACGATTCCAGCTCCCGACCAAATCGCGTAAGTGACCCCGACGGGGATGGATTTGAGGACGAGGCTGAGAAGATAGAAGGAAAGTCCGTATCCCAGAACGACCGTAACGCTTGGCCACAGTTTGGTGAAGGATTCGGAAGCTTTCAGTGCTGAGGTCGCAATAACTTCAGCAACGATGGCGACGAAAAGGTAGATGTAGGCCATGCGGAGATCAGGAATTCCAACTGGAGTCTTCCCGATTGTTTAAAGGCTGAATTGGACGGCAATACATGGGAAACTCCAGCAGGTTTGAATTGTGTCTAGGTTAGAGAACAACTTGTCCCTGACAAGATGACAAATGAAATTTAGTAACCGTTCTCCATCTCGATGCAGGGGACGATGATTGCGTCCTTCATCCCATGGAGCACTTTTTTGTCTTCCGGGCAGATCGTTGCCATTACGCCACCAAGTTGGGGCCGCCCGATTGAGCGGCCGTGGTCATCCCCGGGCACAAAGTAATACGGACAAAGCCGAACCCGACCGGTCATGGTGACGGTCTTTCCCGTTTCCTCATCATAGTAGGGATGCTCGACTTTTCGGCCCTTGCGAAATTCCTGCAGGACATAGGGATGGTGGGGAAAGGAGTCGGTTGCCTCCAAAAGCGCGTCTGCCCATTCGTCTTGAGGAAGGTCCATGGCCATGTGGACGCCCCGGCTTCCCCAGGCACGTTCTGAAAAACCACTGATTTTGAGAACGAGGTTGCGCATTTTCTGGCTGAAACCTGCCAGTTCCTGAAAGTCTCGAATTCCGAGCTTCGGAAGCACGGCATGGTGGGGAATCGGGGTGGAATCGACCACCCAGCCGTAGGGAATCCGTTCCTGGAGCCACTCCCAGTTGCTGGCACGGAGTTCCCGCCGCCAGACGTCCTGCAGTGGTTGCATCCAGAACAGAGCGAGCCACAGTTTCTCCTCCAGGTATGCCTTCATGGGGGGATTGACGGCGACGGCGTTGGCACGCGTCTCGATGATGCGTTGGGCGAACGGCACGTTCCCGAGGTCGAAGAGCTCGAAAAACCGGTAAATGGGCACGTCACGGGGCTTGTAGGTTTCTGCCTGGTGCAGTTGCCAGGTTTCCGGCCCCAACTGTTGCGTCAACCACTCCATTTCCGGGCGGTAGTCACCCGCTTCTTCGGAAATCACGATGTCGGCTCCTTTCGGGAACATTTTGGCGAAGCCATCGTTCATCCCGTTCGCCCCTCCAATCACGTTGTAGCCCAACTCCGCATAGGTTTGGTTTAGCCACCCCGTGAGCCCGATTCCGCCCGGAACGGTGTCGATCTCGGTGATGGCGAAATCGTTTTCCCGCAGCACCAAGTCGGGGCGAATCACGCCGGGAACGGTGTCATAAAGCGAGCGGGCGCGCCCAAATTCGATCAGCGCTTTTGGCTTTCCCCGATCCAGGTAGTCGTGGATCCAACTGGGAAGGGAGCCAAGCACACTGCGGCGATAGATCAGATTGCAAGCGCGTTGGAAGCGGTTCAACACCAGTCCCAACCGGCGTAGCTCCTCGAGCGTTTCCGGCGAGAGCGGAAACGGTCGGGCCGACGTTCGCCAGGATTTCTGGTCGAACATCCCTTGGGTCGGCATCGCTTTCTGGATGCGTTCAATTGCTTCGCTGTCGGGAAAATCCGGCATAGTTCAAACTCGAATCACTCTTAGTCGTTCCTGAAGCATGAACGCCAACAAATCGCGACGAATCGACTATTGCAACTCTCGGAGCGACTCTCGAACCAGTTCTTCGACGGCAAGATCTCCATCGCGACTTTTGGCGACATTGGCAACGGCTTTGGCCGCTTCTCCCTGCTTGTATCCGAGGGAGATGAGCGCGAGAATCGCATCGGTTTGCTTGGCTTGTTCCGGGCTTGGCGTGTGGGCTCCGCTGGCGGCCTCCCAGGCGGCAGCAACGCCGACTTTGTCTTTCAGTTCCAAAACGACGCGTTCCGCCGTCTTTTTACCCAGTCCCTTGATCTTCGAAAGGGTCGGGATGTCCCCATTTACGACCGCTGCTTTGAAGTCCCGAACCTCCATCCCGCTCAGAATCGCCATCGCCACTTTGGGCCCGACACCAGACACTCGATTGATCAGGAGCCGGAACAAGTCCCGTTCATCCGGCGTGGAAAAGCCAAACAGCGTGTGATCCTGCTCCCGAATATGGAGGTGGGTCAGAATCGTGATCGTCTCGCCAGGCTGACCCAGTCGCTCTAAATTTGAAAGGGGCACATTGACTTCGTAACCGACCCCGTTGACATCAATGGTGATCTGGCTCGACAAATTGTCCTGAAGAATGCCGCGTAAAAAGGTTATCATACCGTCTAAGAATTCAAAAGCTGGTTCAATCGACCGCCTCAAGTCATGGGTCAACGCAAAACTCTAACACTTCTCTCTTGTCTCTTCCTGCCTCTTCTCGCGACTGCCGAGGAGGGCGAACTGGGCATTTTCCTGGAGCCAGCGTTTGCAGCTCCCAAAATTGCTCATCCCATCAATGGGGCAAAGTCCACGGTCCTCGTTCCAGCGCTCAATACGAAATACGGGCTGGATCGTTACACGGAAGAAGAATGGGATGCCCAAAAGCTCGGATGGCCGGACGTGTTCCCCAAAGCGATGAAGCTTGCCGATACCCTCGCGAAGGACGTAGAGCCCCGTTGGGTGCGCGATCGCCGCGATGTCATTCTCTATGGCGTTATTGAGAACTCCAACCCGTTTGTTTCCAGCGTCATTTTTTCAGAGGCGCTTCACAAGCGGTTGAAAAGCATTCTTGGAAACGAGTTTCTCGCCCTGGTTCCGGACCGGAACATCATTTTCCTCTTCCCGAAGTTTGGAGGAAACCTCGAAGACTTTGCGGTCTCGATTGCCGATCAGTATCGCCGAGCGCCAATCAAGGTCAGCCTGGAGATCTTTGAGATCGACGAAAACGGTTGCAAGGTCGTCGGAGCAATTGGGGAATGAGCTAGGGCCTTGCCAAAACAGGGAAGCTTGCCAAGGTCAGAGAGATGCCGACCTTGGGAGAACGACTGCGATCGAGTCAAAAGCACGCGAATCGAATCGGATTTTGGCTCGGGATTGGGCTCTTTCTTCTCATCCTCGCGTTCGCAGATTTTAAACCCGGGAACCCGTTGGTTACCCGCATGGCAGCCATCGCCGTGCTCATGGCCACGTGGTGGATCACGGACGCCATTCCACTCGCTGCGACCGCTCTGCTCCCTCTCGTCCTTTTCCCGCTGCTGGGGATTCTCACCGGAAAAGAGACAGCCCCGATCTATATTAACAGCACGATTTTCGTCTTCATTGGCGGCTTCCTGATCGCGCTGGCGATGGAGCGTTGGAACCTGCACAAACGCATTGCGCTCAACATCATCAAGACGGTTGGGGGCGGGCCTTCGCGGCTCGTGCTCAGCTTCATGCTCGCATCGGCGTTTCTCTCCATGTGGATCTCCAACACCGCCACCGCGATCATGATGCTGGCGATCGGTTTGGCGATCGTGCAACAGCAGGAAGCCATCTTCGGGAAGGAGAAAACCAAAAACCTTACCCTGGCTCTCTTGCTCGGCATTGCCTACGGCGCCAGCGTCGGAGGCATCTCGACACTCGTCGGAACTCCGCCCAATCTCTCGCTCCAACGGATTTTTGAGATCACGTTTCCCCAGGCCGAACCCCTCTCTTTTGGTCAATGGATGCTCTTTGGCGTGCCGGTTTCTGTCACCATGCTGGCGATCATTTGGTTTCTGCTGACGCGCGTCTTTTTCAAAAGCCCCGGCGATTTACGGGTCTCCTCAGAAGTCATTCACAAGGAACATGATGGGTTGGGAACGATGAAGTTTGAGGAGAAAGTGGTCGCGGTTGTCTTTGCGCTGACCGCGGTTCTCTGGGTCTTTCGCAAGAATCTCGTTCTCGGCGGATTGACGATTCCAGGATGGTCGAACCTGGTTCCGACGGCCAAGTTTCTCGACGATGGAACGGTTGCCATTGCCATGGCTCTTTGCCTTTTCCTCTTCCCGTCCAGGGCCAGTGACAGCCCCCATCGCGCCGTGCTCGACGTCGATGTTTTCAGGAAACTTCCCTGGCACATTGTGCTTTTGTTTGGTGGCGGGTTTGCACTTGCCAAAGGCTTCAGCGTCTCCGGGCTTTCCACGTTTGTTGGTAGCGGCTTCAGTGGTCTTGGCGATCTCCCACCGTTGCTTGTCATCCTTTGCGTGTGCTTCACTCTCACGTTTCTCACCGAGCTAACTTCCAATACCGCCACCACAGAGATGATCCTGCCGATCCTCGCTTCGGTCGCCGTCGCCATGAAGGTTCATCCCCTTTTGCTCATGGTTCCTGCCACCGTTTCTGCATCGTGCGCATTCATGATGCCGGTGGCAACCCCGCCCAACGCGATCGTCTTTGGCAGTGGCCGCATCGAGATTCGTCAGATGGTCCGGGTCGGATTGGTGATCAACCTCATCGCAGTGTTCGTGGTCACCATTCTCTTTTACACGATCGGACGTGCGGTTTTTGGGATTGAGGCCGGGGTCGTGCCGGAATGGGCAAAAACAGTAACCAGTGAACAGTGAACGGTAGGGCGGTTATCGGTGTCTCTGGATACAGAATTCCGAATACTAACCAATGCCCAAGCCAATTGACATCGTCGGTATCGGCGTGTGTACGCTCGATCTCCTCATGCGGGTTGAGCATTTTCCCGATGGAGAAGGCGTCCAGCGGACTAACGAATCCACGTTGCAAGGTGGCGGTCCGGTTTCAACGGCTCTGGCAGCAGCATCGGTGTTAGGCGCGAAAACCGCGCTCATCGATCACCTTGGTGATGACTGGCGCGGCGAGCTGATTCAACGTGAGCTCGCCGGTTTTGGAGTCGGGATGGAACACGCGCCTCACATTCCCCAGACCACATCCTGCATTGCCTCTGTCTGGGTCAGACGTCGGGATGGTGGGCGAAGCATCGCTTTCTCTGCCGGTTCCGTGCCTGAGTTGACTGCCGAGCAACTTCCCGATGGGGTGGTGGAATCGGCAAAAATTCTCCACACCAACGGGCGACACTGGGATGCGATGTTTGAAGCTGCCAAGCGCGCCAAATCCGCTCAAACCCTGGTTTCCTTCGATGGTGGTGCCCATCGCTTCCGCGAAGTCATGCGCGAGTTCATCCCGCTCGTCGATATTGCGATTGTTGCGCGGGAATGGGCTGAGCGCTTTTCTCTTACCGATGATGTCGTTGATGCCGCCGCCATCATCCAGCAGGCAGGTCCCGGCCTCGTAGTCATCACCGATGGACTTGCCGGCAGCTGGATTGTGCCGCGCGGTCGCGAATCCTTTCATCAGCCTGCGTTCCCGATTGATAACGTCATCGACACCACCGGCTGTGGTGACGTTTACCATGGCGCATTCCTCACCGGTCTTGCCCGAAATTGGGAACTCGCCGAATGCGCCCGGATCGCCAGCGCCATGGCAGCCCTCAACACGAAAGGCCTCGGTGGAAGAGGTAACCTCGCGTCCCTGGCAGACATTCGCGCATGGATCGGGGCTGACCACGGAAGGCACTGAGTCCACGGAACCAGTTCCGCACCTCGATGCTTTCTCGAGATCACCGATCACCCAAACGCTTCACACCAGACCGGCAACGTAAATCGGGTCACCGGCCCGATCCCTAATCTGCAAGCGTCATCCTGAGGTCGGCTCGAACTTCTAAATCCTCACCAACTCTCGCAACGTCTCCACCGCCGCTTTCAGCCGTTTCTCATCCCCCGCACACGCAATCGCCCGCCGAGCTTTCTCTCGAATTTTCGTGAGGGAAGTCAGGTGCTTGCCATCGCAAAAGTTGTCGTACACGTCGGCCAGTTTCACCATCCGGGTCTGCCACGACGATTGGGTCAACTGCGCATCATAAGCGGGTTCCCGCAAATCCTCGCGCATCCGCATATCCTTGGTCAGCGCTGCCACCGCATCCGCCACCCCGGCTCCAAAACACTCCAATACATCATCATAATCCGTCGTCGTATCCTCGATCGTGTCGTGTAACAACGCAGCGCACAAGGCCACCGGATCCTCTTCCCCGAAAACATGGCGCACGACAAAGAAGACGCGGAACGGATGAGCGACATAGGGTGTATCACCATCTTTACGGGTGTGGAACTT
The DNA here is from genome assembly GCA_038749915.1 of Verrucomicrobiota bacterium. Taxonomy (GTDB): domain Bacteria; phylum Verrucomicrobiota; class Verrucomicrobiia; order Verrucomicrobiales; family DEV007; genus JBCDHN01. Next base: position 6,635 of record JBCDHN010000094.1, read on the forward strand.
GTGTGCGCGTGCTGCGAAGCTGATCGCTTGTTGCACCATCTGAATTTCACTGGCAGGGGAGGGGTCTGACATGCGAGTATTCTGCCACGACTTAAACCCCACACCAATGAGAAGCTTGAGCCGATTTTGCAATACCCTGATGGCACTGTTTGCGCTTATGCTGTTCGGCTGCGAAACATCGTTGCCCGGGAGGTCAGCCGAGGACGAGGACTACGCCTTTCGCGTCAAGCACGTCGATTTCCGTTACAGCAAGGTGCCGGTCATCAAACAGAGTGGTCAGCGCAGTTGTGGCGCGGCTGCTCTCACCAGTCTCATTCGCTACTGGCAGGAGGATGCCACGATCACCGAGCCCGAGCTTCGCGCCTCCTACCCTCCGGACTCACCAACCGGATACCCGCTCCTTCAGCTCCGTGAGATCGCTGTTGATGAAGAACTTCTCGCCTTTGCGGTCACTCTCGATCAGAACCCGATGAAGCAACTCAGCGGTCACCTCCGCAAAGGCCGCCCCGTCCTCGTTGCGGTCGAGCTGCCTGTCGGTCGATACTTTGCTCAAAATCTTCCGGTCATCGAGACGCTCGATCGCAGGACCCTGCAGGTAAATGGTTGGGGCAATCAACTCAAAGCTCACTTCCTTGTCGTCATGGGCGAGAGTCACGATCAACTCCTCGTCATGGATCCTCAATACGGACATGTCGATGTCGACAAGGTTGACTTTGAACGTTTTTGGAAGCAGACCGGTTATGCAGCCCTGATTACTTCTGCTAAGCCGCAAGGGGTGACCGTGGAATGACCTGAATCTCGCTTCGCCAAAGGAACGTCATTGGTATGGCGAAGTGATTTCGAAAGTTCAAAGCCACTTGCGCAGCAACAGGTGCTGCACAAGTGGCTGGGTAGACTGCCGACTCAGAGGCTGTTCAAGAGTTCGTCAAGAATGCCTTCAGCTCCCTTTACGTCTCCCTCCTTCAAAAGCATGTGGGCTTTTTCCATGCGTTCGTGGATATCTTCCGGTGGTGGTGTGCCTGCCAGAGCGTTGGACTCCACGGTCTCCTTGATTTCTTCGAACTTCGGTTTGAGGCGCATCATGGCTGCGTGAAGTGCAGGGTCAGGCGGAGGCATGTTGGCAAGGATCTTACGAGCGGCTGTCATCTGTTCAGCAGTCAATCCGTTCATCACTTCGATCATGGCAGCGAAGTGCCTCTGCTTCAGTTCGGCTTCCTTTTCGAGGACGCGAGCCAGCGCGGCAGAGGCGGCTTCGCCATCAATCGGGTGTGCCGAAGTTACTTCGTCCAGTTCGATGTAGAGTTTGTCCAGGGCGTTCTTTTCCTTCTGTATCTCAGGCCCAACGGTCTCGATCACCGTTTTTATTTCAGTAGCTTTTTCTGTGGAGATACCGATTTCTTTCGCGCGGTGGACGAGAATTTCGG
>JBCDHN010000095.1:0-8056 GCA_038749915.1 Verrucomicrobiota bacterium
CGAGCCGATACCAATATGATTGGCGTTGCCAGCCAGTTGGCAGATATGATCCATGTGATCGACGATGTGGCGAAGCCGAACTCCAGTGCTTTCCGGTGTCGATTTTCCGCGAATCCAGTCGGGCACGATCATCCAGGCGTCGAAGGCGGCTCCAATTACCGCTCCGCGCTCAATTAAGGCGCGGATCTGTTCATCGCTAAACTGGCGGGGGTTGTCGACGAGGGCCCGGCAGTTGCTGTGGCTGGCCCAGACCGGGCCCTCAAAAATGTCGAGCGCGTCCCAAAAGGTCCGATCGCAGAGATGGGTGACGTCGAGAATCATCCCGAGCCGGTCCATTTCGCGGATCAGGTCGCGCCCGAGTTTTGACAATGGGCCGTCCTGATCATGACCGAGAGCGTAGCGACCTGCGCCGTAGTGAGCCGGGCCCATCGCGCGCAAGCCTGATTCCCAGGCCCGTTCGAGGTGTTGCGGAGTGAGGATCGAGTCGGCGCCTTCCAGACTCAGAATGTAGCCGATGGGACAGCTTTCGATGTCGTCCTCCCAACTTTGAAGATGATTTTGAAGGGATTTGAGATCACGGATTTGACGAAGTTGGCCCTCTTGCTCCATGGCGTGATACCAGGCGAGCTGAGCCTGTGTCATGGCCCAGGCCTGGGGCGGGGACTCCCAAGTCGCAACCGAGGCTTTGGGCTTCATGCAGCCGGCGATCTGGGTGGCGACGCACAGACCGACACCGCCGGCTTTCAATTCCGGGAAGGCGACGGTGTTGGCGCCACGTCCCTTGAGGTCCGTCCACCCGGATTCCAGCTTGCGAATTTCAGGAACGGAAAGACGCAAATCGCGGTTCCATTCGATCGCATTGAGGCCGAGATCAAGGTGAGCGTCAAAGGTAAGCGGGGTGTTCACGACTTTTATTGGACGCAAGAACATGCCTCAGCAATGAAGGCTTGTCTTTTCCTCCCCAACTCAGGATACTGAAACGGCCATGAGAATTCCCCTTGTTCTTGCGTTCGTTGGTTGGTTGAATCTGATTTCGGTTGTTTTTGCTCAGGATGATCGAGAGAGGCAATTGCGGATTCAAGTGGAGTGGATCGAAATGATGCATGCGAACTTTGATGAGTTGATGTCGAGCCACGGTGAGAGAGATGAGTCCGGGGCAATTTCGTCGAATGATGGGGCGCTCCGTGTCACTCTTGGCAAGATGATCGAGTCCGGTGATGCGGTGATGCTTGAGACCGCAGTGATTCTGACCCGCAGCGGACAACGGGCCAAGACAGAGGCGATTCGGGAAATGATCTACCCCACCGAATTCAAGGCACCAGGTTGGGAGCAGGCGTTGGATGAGAAGGGCGAAGAAAAAGGGGAAGGCGAAGCAGAAGTGGAACCAAATTTAGTCGCGCTCGGGCCTCCGATTCCGAGTGCCTTTGAGACGCGAAATATTGGGACGACATTGGAAGTGGATACCGTGCTGGGCGCAGATGGAAAGACCATCGATCTGAATATCAGCCCCGAGATTGTTTACTTTACTGGGACCGCTGAACATGTATCGCGCCGTGGCGAAGAGACGATCGAAGTCGCCATGCCCTTGTTCTATTCCATGCGCCTCATTACGGCGGCGACGGTGCGTGTTGGTGAGTTTCTCTTGCTTGGAACCACGTCTCCGCCGGACGCTGATTCAGGCGAGACGGACCGGAGTCGAAAAGTGTTGATCTTCGTCAAGGCTGATGTGCTGGTCGTCGGGAAGTAGCCAGGACCTGGCGAAAGTCTGAGGTCGTCATCGAGGACGCTAGCTCGCGGAGCCTCGCCGCCACTGCAGAGACATGGGGACAGGCGTAGCTCGTTCCCGTGTAATGATGGGTGCCCCCACCGGGCTGAGGTGCCGCGATGTAGACACCGTTGGCCGTGAGTTCAATTTCCTCCCCAGGATCATAAGCGAATTCGAGAGGGGCATCAAAGTGATCCATATCGACACCAATGACGGAAGGGTAGGCGGCGGGATATCCGGCAACGCTGCCTTCGTTGTCTTTCGCAGCGATGAGGATCTGCCCGGCTTGATTCGCTTTGTCACAGAGCACGGCCAGTTCCGGCGAGTCGATTCGTGTGCCGAGGCTGAAGTTGATCACGTCCCACTGTTGGGCGATCGCGAAACGAAGTCCAGCGATGAGCCGCTGAAGCAATTCATCACGTGAATCGTTGATCACGCACACGCTGTGAATCTCCGCATCAGGCGCATGACGATGAAGGATCCCGGCACAGGCGGTTCCATGGTCGCGATAGTCTTTTCCTTCACCAAGACGTTCGATGTGCCAGGGCGACGTCGCTGAAACCTCATAGTTCTTGAGATTGGCTGATCGAAGTTGCGGATGCATCGAAGCCACTCCGGTGTCGAGCAGTCCAACCCGAACCCCGCGACCACTCGCCTTGAGGGTTCCTTGTAAACTGGGAATCACGACGGGACCGCCTCGCTCTCGAGCACTCTGGCCCATGAGGCCCATTCGTCTTTTTCGAACTGCTCCTCCTCTTCGCGATAAATTCGGCTGAGACCGTCCCAGGATTGCTCCAGTTTGGCCATTTCCCGAAGATCGCACTCGGTCACCCGTTGTTTCCATTCGGGTGAAACTGAAAGCGAAGCAAGTATTGCCTCAGGATCTCGATAGTAGGTTTCCCGATAGTCCGGATCGGTGATTCGGTGCATCACCGCTTGCTGAAATCCGCGAAGGTTTGCAAAAAAGGGATCGCTGGAACCATTGTCTCGACCGGAGGACGGATTTGGCGAAAACAACTGATGTGGAGTTGGTGCGTCAGGCACTTGTGGGCGATGGGCGTAGAAACATTCGCGAGCTTTCCCGACATCTTCCATCACCCTGTCAAACGGGTCGAATCGGCTGTCACGTTCAACGATGACGATCTCGGCGGTGGTGCGTTCCAGAACTTCTTCATACAATTCCCAAACCGGATCCATCACCGGATGGCTGTGGCTGTCTTCCCATTGTCCATCGACTTCGTGGCCACCAGCAAGATGCAGCTGGGTTACCCGATCCAGGGGATATCGGTCGAGAAAGGCGCCAATCTCATAACCATGATTGTGAGCATTGTTGAAAAGGTTCGTGACATCGAGAAGAAAACTGCAATCCGTTTCCTCGGCGATTCGGGAAAAGAATTCGGCTTCCTGAAGCGAAGGCCGAGATGCGGCGAATGGGTAGGTCACGTTCTCCAGCGCGAAAGGGCGGCCCAGATAATTGCGCACAGCATGGTAGTTGCGTTTGATCCATTGGACGGCGTCTTCCTCAAACGGAAGTTCCAGGAACATGGTCAGGTCCCGGTCATCGAAGCGGTGAAAGGCGAGGTGTTCGCTGAAGACCGTGAGGTTGTGAGACTCGAGAAACCGCTTTGTTCCCAACAGGTAACCTTGGTCGAGAGGTTCAACGCTGCCGATTGACAGGCTGAGTCCATGAGCGACACAGGGAAATTGGTCGAGTGCTTCGGTTAGGAGGGTTTCCTGTGGATCCGTTTGAACGCGGCGCTGTCGATCAAGGTAATCCTCGGTCGACAACTCGAGGAGATCGATTTCGGATTCGTGATCAAGGATTCCCTCGTGAATCAAGTAGCGATAGGCAAGTCCGACGCCATACGGCCGCGCGTGAGGATCTATCATCTCAGAAAAGCAGCGGTGAAACGTGCTGGAGAGCACGTTCCACCGCCATGGGTGTCTGGGTTAACAAAAGGTCTCAGCATTCAATGATGCCAAGGTTGTTGGTCAGTAACAATTTCGCCGCCAGCAGTTGCGCCAGCAGTTTCTCCAACAATTTCGCCATCGCCCGTGAGGCGTGACTTCGTCGGAGGTGGAGGGAGTCTTCTTATCCAGTTCAGGCGCGATTTTTTCTTTCACGTCATCGGCCGGAACAAGATGCTCTTCGAGGATGTCTTCGGGAACGTTGTAAAACTTCCCGTCAAGACTTCTGAGGATAGCCATGTTCTATTGATTAGTTTAGGTTCAACTGTGGCTTCCCTCCGCAGTTGAGTCGCGCTGTTGACCTGCCAGACGATTCGATTGCAGGCGTTTGCGCTTTTTGCGTAGAAAATGAAATTATTTTTGTAATCCGAGGCGTGACTCCATGTCCTCCAGCACGATTTCCATTGGCATTTGGATCATGCACCGGCAGTGATGAGTCTCCGCGGAGTTGAACGAGCCGTTCTCGTAATACTTGTTCGAAGGTGAGGCGCCACCACACACATTCCAAAACTCGCAGGACTTGGCGCAGCGCTGGTTTCCAGCCCGGACATCCTCGTATACTTGCTCAAACGCGGGATGTTGGGTTAGCGCGAAGAGGTTGTCAGTGCGAACGTTGCCGAAATTGAAAGTCTGGTAGTCTGCGGTGCTCTGGCCGAGGAGCTCCGGCGAAAAGGTGGAAAAGTTTCCGTCGCAGTCGACATTGATCATCGCCAGTGGATTGGTCTCGAGATTGAAATAGGTGCCGTCCGAGCCGCGGTTTGAAAAGGGATCGATGATGCTTTCGCGCGCGATTTCAAATTCGCGAATCTTCAGGGGAAAACCTGCGGCACGATTGCGCTCAAACACGTGTTGGAGGAACTGTCGCACCCGGAGTTCGGGGCTGGGAGCGAGCGAGGATGAATCGTTGGCGCCTTCGACCTCTTCGATATTGAAGCCAACCCCATCGATTCCCATCCCGACAAAAAAGTCGAAGATCTCATCCGGATGATCAAGAGAAACGTCAGAGATCACGGCGACGACACCGAACGGGATACCGTTCTCCTGAAGAAGCTTTGCTCCGCGCATGGCCTGGGCATGAGTCCCACGACCACTCCGGGTTTTACGATGATGATCGTGGATGAACTCTGGTCCATCGATGCTCAGCCCGATTTCGACATCGTACTTGTGAATGAAATCGCACCATTTCTGATTCAGGAGCGTTCCGTTGCTTTGAAACGTGTGCACGATCTTTTCCTTGGCCTGCGGAAACTGATCGATAATGGAGAAGGCTTCCTCGTACCAGCCAAGCGGAACGGCGAGCGGCTCACCGGCGTGCCATAGAACCTGAACCTGCGGCCCAACCAGCCCGCTCTCAAAGACGCGCTCCATCGTTTTGCCGAGCACCTCCATCGTCATTCGGCGCTTGGAAGTCCGGTGAGGGAGGTAGCAGTAGTCGCAGTTGATGTTGCAGAAGGGGCTTGGCTGAATCACCAAAACGCCGAGAAAAACCTGTTCGAGTGTTTCCGTGGGACTCTTGAATTGCGGAAGAGCTGTCGGGGAGGAGGTCATGGCAGAGGAGAGTTAGGAGCGCTTGATGGTGGCGTTCGAGGCTTTGCCAATGCTGGTCGAGCGAGGCATGAAGACGCGAAACGGAACGCCGTCTTTTGGTGCTTGATCGTCTCTCAAGCCCAGTCGTTTTCGAATTCGCGCGATTCGATCGTTGATGGATGGGCGTAGTTCGGGCCGGGCTTTCATTGCGCCCAAGACGAAGCATTTTGCCCCGCTTGCGCGAATTTTTAGGAACGATAGTCGGCGTTCTCCGTGATGTACTCGTGAGTGCGGTCGCTGCCCCAGACGATTGCCGAACCATCACCAACTCCCAGGATGATCTCGATTTCGACCAATCGTTCGTGGGTTGGCCAGTTCACCGGAGGATGGAATTTTCCCTCCGCATCGGGTGCCTGGGTTTCATACAGCGCCGCCGATTTCAGGTACTCGCTAAGCTGGGATTCGACTTCGCCGTTCACGATGCAGGCACCGTTTTCAAAAACGATTCGTCCTCCAATGCGAACCTGACAATTGCTGACATCATATTCCGGGCAAACCGATTCCATGTTCTTACCAAGAGCCATGAGAAGTCGGCCGATGTTGGGGTCGTTCCCGCAAATCGCAGTTTGAACGAGGGGCGAGTTGGCAACGTCTTTGGCGAGGCGATGAGCAGCTTCGGAGTCGGGAGCCTCCCGAACCGCTATCTGAACAACGTGCTTTACGCCTTCTCCGTTCCGAACCAGATCCAGCGCCAGATCCTGACAGACTTGATTGAGCGCGGATTGGAAACGGTCCATATCCGGAACCGCAACGGTTCCGCTCGAAAGCACGGCAGCGATATCGGACGTGCTTTGATCACTATCGATCGTTATGCGATTGAAGCTGGACCGGACCGCGGTTCGGAACATTGCGTCCAACTCGTCCTTTGCGATGATCGCGTCAGTCAAAAGGTAGACCAACATCGTTGCCAGGTTGGGCTCGATCATTCCGGCACCCTTGGCGATTCCGACAACTCGAGCATCGCCAACGTTTTGGGAGCGAACTTTCGGGTAAAGATCGGTCGTCATGATGCCCTCAGCTGCTGGCAGAATCGATGTCGCCTGAAGGTCGGCGACCGCGGCGGGAAGTTGCTCGAGTATCTCCGGAACGGGCAGCTTCCATCCGATCACCCCGGTTGAGCCGGGAAGAATTTCGGTCGATTGAAATTCGAGAAGTTCCGCCAGTGAATCACAGGTTGCACGGCAGTCCTCTACGCCATCCGGGGCACAGACGTTGGAAATCTTGTTGTTAACCAGGATTGCACCGATCTTTCCGGATGCGGCGACCTCGCGACCAACGAGAATCGGTGCGCCGGGAAAGCTGTTGGTGGTGAACAGGCAGGAAAACGCCTCGGTCGGTTCGTTGAGAGCAATCACCGTCAAGGTCATGGAGGACGCCTTCTTGAGCTCGACCGAGTCGAACGCGAATTTCCGGGTCCCGACCCGAAATCCTTGCGGAAGCTGTGATTGGGATACAAGCCAAGCGCGATGGCCGGCTTGCGAGGAAAACTCGTTCATAGATCGCGGTAGAAGACGTAAGAATTTCGACCGCTCGCCTTGGCCTTCTCCTGGCGACCTTTTGGCAGATCTTTCAGTTCCCCTTGCTGATAGGGTTCGCTAGAAAAGAAGCCCGCAGCCTGGGTCGTGAGCGCATACACCTTTCCGCAGCCGAGCTCTCGGGCCCGTCCTTCAAGATGTTCGATCAACCGTGCGCCGTATCCCTTTTTGCGATGACCGGATTGCACGAACAACGAGGCGATCTCCGCTGTGCTTGACTCAGCATCGGGATAAAGCGCGGCTGCACCGACCAGATTGCCGTCCACGACCAGAACGGAAAATCGCTCCAAATCGTTGAGCACGGAGTCGGTGGTCCGATTCAGCACAGCTTCGTCGTCAATGGAATCGCGCATCATGCTGATCAGCACCGCCACGTCCGACTTCTCCATCGGACGGATTTTGCGATAAACGTCCGCATAAATCATTGCTCCGATCCCGTCGTTGTCGAACAGCTCCCGAAGTAGTGCGCTGTCGTCCATCCCGTTGAGAAAGTGGACGCGGGGAACTCCATTTCGGCAGGCCTTGGCGCCTTCCTTCATCCTTGCCTTGTTCAAGTGATCGAGGTTTTCGGACTGGGCCAGGGCGGCGTCCACCGTGAATTCGCGTTGCTTGGTCTGGAGCATTTCCGCGATGGGACGGGAGCCGAGGAAAATCAGTTTGCAGGCACCGACCGCGACCGCGATTTGTGCGGCGATTTGATCCGAATTCATACGGTACATGCGGCCCTTGGAATCGCGAGCCAACGGCGAAACGAGAGGGATCAGATCGTTGGAAAGCAGAGACTCCAGCAATGGCTGATCGATTTGGGAAACACGTCCGGTATGTTCCAGTTCTTCACCCCCCTTGACTCCGGCGGCGTCCGCTTCGACAAAACTTCCGGAGACTCCCTTGAGCCCGACGGTCTGAAGGCGATGGATGAGTTCGAGATTGATGCGGGAAATGGTTTGGACGCTCAAATCCAGGGTGGTGGCATCGGTTCGCCCGGTTCCGTCATGATTCGAAATTTCAATCTCCGCTTCGGAAGCGGCCTCCAGCATCTGCTTTCCGGCCCCATGAACGAGAATCACCTTCATGTTCAGCGAATGCATCACCGCAATATCCTGGAGCAGAGTCCGCTGCTGCCCTGAAGCCAACACCTCGCCCTCCGCCGCGAGAACAAAGGTCTCGCCGCGAAACTGGGGAATGTAATTGAGAATGCCTC
>JBCDHN010000096.1:0-8048 GCA_038749915.1 Verrucomicrobiota bacterium
AGTTTGCGAAATCCGTTTTTCCTGTGCTAACGTCCCAACCGATCTCAAACCCCATGAAAATTTTCCTTTCCCTCATCTCCGCCATTTTTGCGCTGACCTTTCTTTCCTCCTGCAACAACTCCGGACCGGAGATGAAAGGAAAGATTGGCGTCACCTGCATGGACCTGACCAACCCCTTCTTCAAACTGATTGCGAATGTGATGGCGGATGAGGCCGCCAAGTATGGTTACGAAGTGGTGGCCCTGGACGGAGCCAATGAACCCGGCAAGCAAAACACCCAGCTGAAAGACTTCGCAGCACAGGGCTACGATGCGGTTTTTCTCAATCCGGTTGACTCCCGTGCCGTTGGCGAAGGCGTGAAGGGGCTCCACGAAGTCTGAATTCCCGTGTTCACCTTCGATATTCAGGTGGAGGACCCCGAGGCCAAGGAAATGGTCGTTCACCACATTGGCAGTGATAATTTCCAGGGAGGTCAACTCGCGGGAGCCAGCATGATGAGAGTGACCGGCGACTCCGGAAAAATCGCGGTTCTCGGACTGCCGGAAGTATCCAGCTGCATCCTGAGGGTTGAGGGCTTCAAGGATCACCTTGCCAAAAACAACAGCAAGTTGGAGATCGTGACCGAATTGAGCGGAGGGGGAAACCGCAATGATGGTTTCGCCGTTACCAACGACATTCTTCAGGCACATCCCGACATCGTCGGGATTTTCGCCATCAACGACCCTTCCGCCCTCGGTGCTCACGCGGCCGTCGCCAAAGCAGAACGCGCCGACGACATCAGGATCGTAGCTTTCGACGCTTCACCCGCAGGCAAACAAGGCGTCTTCGAGAAAAAGTTGGTCGATACCCCCCAACAATTCCCTCGCAAAATGGCCACCGGAACCGTCAGCGCTTTCATCAAACACCTTGAAGGGGAAGACCTTCCCAAGAGCGTGTTCATCCCCTGCCAACACTACCTCTACGACGACTCACTGAAAGACGAGAGCCGTATCAACGAGCAATGGTAGTAGGCCTTCCCTGTCCATAAACCGGAAAGCCCTTTCGTCCTGGCTCCCCGCCCGGACTTGTTCTCGAGGTCCCTGGCGCGGCCGCAAAACCCTACCAAAAAGCCTCATTTTTGGGGAGGTTTTTGCTTTCGTAAACTGAATAATTAGCTTTTTCTAATTATTTGGTCTTGCGGATTATTTGTAAGGTGGCATCTTTCGAGGCCACGTGCCTAACACGCACGCCTACAATCCAACATCTTACACTACTGCAATGAAACTTACCTTTATCTGCATCTCCAGCGCTGTCGTTGGATTCGCTCTCGGAAGCACGGCTTTCGGTGGTGAATACGACAAGGCACCTATCGTTGATCCTGTCTGCGCCGTTCCTTTCTATGGAAGCGTTAGCGTCGGTTACGATTCATCCTACCTCTTCCGCGGAGGTCGCTACGGCGATCACGCTCCATGGGCGGGTGTTGATCTTAACTTCGACGTGAGCGACAACCTCACATGGAACATGGGAACCTGGTATATCAACCCTACCGACGGTCCTTTTGTCGTAAACGACGAGCTCGACATCTATTCCTATGCCTACTTCTCCTTGTTTGGTCTTGATGCTGCGGTGGGTGGAACCTGGTTCTACTTCCCTGAAGACGGTGGTGACGCCGGCGAAGTGAACATGGCTCTTACCAAGTCCATTGGTAACCTGTTCGACTTCACCTTCGATTATGTCTATGACATTACTTTTGAAGGTCATTACTTCGGCTACTACCTCGACAAGACTGTTCCCCTTGGGAACTGCCTTGATCTGAACTTGGGAACCGGCATCAGCCACGCGAACGACAACTACAACTTTGACGTTCTTGCTGGTGACCACATCTACGTCCAAGCAGGTTTGACCTTTCACCTCACTGAGTCAGCAGACTTCTCAACCTACATCCTTGGGAACTTCCCCTACAGCGATCTTGAGGATGCTGGCGAGGAAGACGACGTCTACGGCGGCGCAAGCATCAGTGTTTCTTTCTAAGGTATAAACTGACCTAAATCTCGAATCGTTGACGAGGGTCGATCTCTTTTGGAGATCGGCCCTTTTCTTTTCGTTAGGTTCTTCTTCATTGCCGTGGCTGACCACGCAAGAGGGCTTCCTGCCAACCGGGATATTGGCGATTTCCCGGCTGTAACACCATCAGCCTTTGATTGTAAAACGATGCCTGCTCAAAGTCAGCGGCATCCCAGCAAATCAAAACAATCCCCGTCAGATATTCGACATTGCCGGGCTCCAGTTCGACCGCTTTCTTCAATTGGGGAAGAGCCTCATCATAGCCGGAAATCTGGTTGAGCCCGACTCCAAGGAAGTAGCGCAGATCCGCGCGTTCCGGCAATAAGTCCGCCGCTTTCGCGATATGCATCATTCCCTCTTTGTACTGCTGGAGCCTAACCAGAAACCGCCCCACGGCTTCGTGAGCAAATCCATCTTCGGGTTGCAGCTTCAGTCCCTCGCGCAGGATCGGCGCCGCCTCCTCCGTTCTTCCCTGTTGGAAATAAAGCTCGGCCAGATTAATCCGCGCAGGAATATACAAGGGATCGATGCGGATTGCAGTCTGATACGCGGCTTCCACTTTCTCAGGTTGGTTCTGCTTCTGATAGAGGAGGGCGAGCGACATGTGCCCTTCCGGAACATCTGCCACCGCCATCTGTGCTTCGATATATTCACCAACTGCTGAATCCAGAGCTTTGAGGTCTTCCAACTCAAATTGGCGACGATCGACATCCGCAAGCGCTCTTCCCGCCTCAATTCGAACGGCACGAATCGGGTCGCGAAGCAATCGCGCTCCCATGGCAACTCTCCGCACTGGTTGCAGTCCGGCAAATTCGAGCCCGGAGACGGCATGATGACGAACAATGGGGTCTTTATCCTGAAGTCGGCTTTCAATCGTCTTCAGGGAAAGTTGAGTCGGATTATCCACCATCAAATCCAGGGCACTGGCTCTGGCAATGGCAGGGTAGTCCTGAAAGTTTGCAAGCCGGGCCAGTTCCTTTTCCCAAACCTGCGGATCACGATGTCCTTTGACGAGGTGTTCACTAAAATGGGGACGAGCCTTCTTCCCCCACCAGCCATGGAACGCACTGGCTGCCCAGGTTGCGTCTTGGTCCGTATGACAGGTGTTACAGGCATTCGGCGTGCCGTAGGTTTTACTGAGATCGGGTCGCGGAATTCGAATGCTGTGATCACGTCGGGCATCAACCCCCATATAAACTTTCGAAGGCATGTGACATTCCACGCAGGAAGCACCTGTGGAACCAATCTGATGGAAATGATGGGCCGGGGTATCGTAGGTGGTCGGAGTGTGGCACCGACTGCAGAGGCTATTATCTTGAGCATAAGTCTGCATCGTATGAGGATGGTGACAGTCAGTACATTGCACGCTGCTATGATACATCTTGCTCTGAACAAAAGATCCATAGACATATACCTCCTCGTCCACCTGACCATCACCATGGTAATGCAGGGGCGTAAGAACAGTCGGGATATAAGAGTCAAGCAGCGTTTGACCGTAAAGACGCTTCTCCTGCAATGGTTGGCGGTGTGCATGACAAGGGGCACAGGTCTCTACCTGGTTCTGGTTCTCCAGCGGTTTCGTCCGCTTCGGCTGACCTGATGCCGGATCAACCGCCCATACTCCCCCATCCTTGCGGAGATCCACCAACAAGCCGAAATTCTCATCTGTGCCCACTGTCGGAGTTATTCCTTCCTTCAATGCGTTCGCCCACTCGACATGCTCTGATGCCGGGCCGTGACAGGCTTCACAGGATACGTTCATTTCCGACCAACTTGTATCGTAAGCATTGGTCTCCACATCGAAGTTCTTGGCGAGGTTGGTCGAGTGGCAGTCTGCGCACATATAGTTCCAGTTGAAGTGACGCCGGGTCCAATGGAGGACATCGCCGGGAGGGATCTCTTCGTCCTCATAGAGATGATACCAGCGCTGACCTCCTTCTTCTTTCGGGCGGGTATCCCAACAAATATTGAGGGCCTGCAGTCGGCCTCCGGGAAAAGGAATCAAATACTGCTGCAATGGAGTGATCCCAAACGCGTAGGTAACCTGGAAGTCCTTCCGCTCTCCATCTCCATCTTCGGTATTCACCCAGAACTCATCTCCCTTCCGAAAGAAGCGGGTGGTACGCCCAAAATGTTCAAAGGTCACATCATTGAAGTCAGCGAGCACGGTCTCGGGAGTCGCGTCCTGCATCGCAGCGTGATGGTGGGATTTGGTCCAATCCTCATAAGCTTGGGCATGACATTCCCGACAAGAGGTTGCCCCGACAAATTCGTGGCCTTCAGACGGATCACGGACCGGAGGCTCAAAAAGAGCGGTGAGAACTGCTTGCTCTTCCGATGTACGGACGACCTCTGAGGCCTTCTCTTCGCGACACGAGAGCACAAAGAGGCAACAAAAGAACAAAACAAATCTAAACAGCGCGAACATCAGGGAGACTCTAAACAGGCTCCCTCCTCAGGCAAACGACAGTTCAGTTGGCAAACGCCTCTTTTTCCAAAATCACGCGGAACCCTGTTTCATAGTTGTGATGGGCATTTGGATCGGCCAGCAGACGGTAACCCAGAGCCAAATTGGCATCCTGAGCCCGATTCCAGCTGCCGCCACGCAGAATCTTGAATCGCGTCCCTACCCGATCCGATTTTGCGGTCGCATTCTGCTGCTGCTCCCGATTGAAGACATCCTGGGTATACCAATCCCGACACCATTCCCACATGTTCCCCCGCACATCATACAAACCCAGCCGATTCGCCTCCAGAGTGCCAACCGCCTCCGGATTCTGGCGTTGGCCGAGCTTGCTGGTAACCCCCTGCGAAAGAGGTGTTCCCTCGGCAAAAAACGTCCACTGCTGATCGGTTGGCAGTTGATAGCGATAACCTTTCGGAACGAACCCCGTTCCCTTCTCCGAAATCGTAAGCTGTTCACAGAACTTTACGGCTTCGATCCATGTCACATTGTTAACCGGAAAGTCCGGCCCCGTAAACTGGCTGGGATTGTTCTGGGCGATCTGATCATAGGCCCGCTGTGGCGTTTCCGTGGCTTCGACCCAGCAATCCAATGCAGCGACCCAAATCATGCGCTGGCCGAGCCCGTTCGTGAAATCGCTGCCGGGAACAGGAACCGGGTCATACTGAAGCTCCGCACTGAGATCGAGACGATGCCCGGCCCTGACCAAGCCGCTCAATTCCTTGCTGGCGTATCGCTCGCGCCAAATCTGAAAGACATGCTTACCAGGCACGATGTTGGTCACCAGAAGCGGAGTAATTCCGAGAACATCCCCATTGAGCATGACCTGCGCGCCCTCAGGCTCGGTCGTAATTTGAGCAGAACCATATTGGAACAAGAAGTGAGGCTCCACCGGTTCGCCACCCACCAGATCAAAGGTCAGGTGGACGTCTTTCAATCCTGGCTTTACCGCATACATGCTGTGATTTCCTTCCGGCAACTTAACCATCATGGGAGTCACGGGATTATCATCGCCAATAATCCGTTTGGAGCCGCTGAATACAGAAGCGCCAGGCGGATCACTCGTGATTCGAACAGACTGAAGCGACCAGTTTGTATGCTTCTTCACTGTGTCATTGGGGAGAAGCCGCAGCACGTGACGCTGATCCAAGCCCGCTTCGTGGCGCAAAAGAACCTCGTAGGCGCCCACCGGCAGCTTTTCGAGCTGGAGAGGTGTCACCCCAGCTGCAACCGCGACTTCCTGATGCTGCCCTTTCAACCAGACTTCCGCCCCATCCGGATCAGAAGTCAGCACCAATCCTCCTTCAGGAAAATCCTGCTCAACCTCCGTGACCATATCGGCAGCGAGCGTAATCTTTCGAGAGACCGTTGGCCACCCTTCGCGAGTCAATGAAAGTTGGTAGACGCTTACCGGCAAATTCGGCACCCGCGTGGGAGCGTCACCGCTAATGATCAACTCATAACTGTCATCACCGGTTTTGGCGAAGAGCTCAAATTTGGCGGGCTGGGTGGTTTTGATTTCCAACGTTCCCCGGCTTCGAGAGAGTCGAATGGTCTCGATCTCCCGAATTCGGTTGGCCACCACTTCAATCGTCGAGCGCTCCGTCTGATAGCCAAGACGATTGATGGTCACTTCATAGAATCCCTCTTCGAGATCGGTTAACGTCATTGGAGCGACGCCTTCCTCCACAATGTTGTTCCCCAAGTCCCGAACCTGAACCTTTGCTCCGGTCGGCTCCGTCACCACCGCGAATCCTCCCGTTTTGTTCCCAGGACCGTTCTCCTCTTTCTTCGGCATCGTTTGGGTGGTGAATGATCCGCTCCCGGAAGACTCAACCAATTTGGCTGGTTGAGGAATGTCAATGGACGGAACTTCTTCCACTTCAGCAATGGTCTGAGGAAGTGATACCTTTGCCTTGGCGACCTCTCCTTCAGGCGCCTGCTTCGACTCCCCCTGGGGTTTCGTTCCATCAGACATTCGGCCGGCCAACCAGCTAACGAGTGCGACCGCAAGGATCAAACCGATGAGCGGCAGTCGCTCCTGAACTTTGGCCAATAAACCAGGCTTTCCTCCTTTCGGAGGTAACATGACGTAGTCTGATTTCTCTTTCATCGTTTGATTTACATTGTATTTACATTGCTCAGGCAAATCTGGCAATCAAAATTCGGGTCGTTCCACCATATGCTTGTCGCCAAGGAAGGAAAAAGTGACATCGCACCTCAATCAGAAGTTGTTCAGTATCGGACTCTGAGGTCCTTGATCACAGCCCTGAAGGCCCCGTTCGATGAATGGAGATGGCGATATCCGTTAGGGAAACTGCAGATCGGAATGGTCCTGGAATGGGATCATTGACCGTCTTCAAGGGCGTCATCCAATCCTGACTCTGACTCCGAAACAAGTTCGAGCGCGCGGCCAAAAATATCACCGAGACTCAATCCGGGACGAAAATGCGGAGTTGGTAGACTAGCGCCGGAGAATACGGCAGAAGAAGAGCCTGCTGGATCAAACCCTCCGGAAATTGCTGGCGTGTAAGTCACTCTTACTTCCGCAGGTCGATCTCCGAACTGATCGAAGCTGACCAGCCAATTGCCGGCACCGTCCACATAACTGCTTTGGGTGATGGTTGAGCCTCCAGCTGTCACGACCTCAATCTGAACATAGCTCCCAGGAGAACCGATTCCCGCAAAAATCGGTGAAAGAGTGGTCAGCGGCGGCAAGCCATTCAACGGACTTTCCTCCGATCCCCGATTCGCGCCAATCAGTCCAGTTTCGCCCTCCGCGCCGGGTTGTTCACCGTCAGGTGTGACTTGGAATCCAACAAAAATCTGGTTGCCAAGTCCAAAGTCGCTTCGCTCTGACTGGAATGCGTTCAACAAACCTAAGAGACGTTCTGATTCAACCGTAAGCCCTTCCTCGTCGCCGGGTTGTTCCGTTTGAACATCGGTGATGGTTGGAGTTGTCGGTGCGGGTGCCGGCGGTTCCGGGGCTTCCACTTGCGCAGGGGGAGCGGGCGGGGCAGCCGGAGTTGCCACAGAGCTTCCCAGAGTGATCAGCCGCGTCGTTCCAATTGGATTTGCCCCCGCGTCATAGGTGGTTCCCTGAATGCTGAAGCTTTCATTGCCTGCTCCCGGGAAGGTGAACGTCAGATTGTTCAAGTCGGTAATCGTCACCGAATCGGTGCCGGGAGCTGAAGTAAATCCGCCGACCAGAGATGCGTCGTCACCATTGACAATCACTCCTTCAGGGAGACTGCTCAGCGTTACCCTCATGGAATTTCCACCGGTTAACAAAGTCTCCAAATTCAGCGGAATTGCGCTGCCCGGAGCACCTGAGACTTCATCTGGAGCCAACAGCGTGCCATCAGGCCCAACCGCCGGCGTGGCTGCCGCTTGATCGTCATCCTGAATCCCTACCGTGATTGTGGGAGGGACCAGCGGGGCTGTCGCATAGGTGTGGGTCAAGGAGAAGGGTTGGGCTCCATCGGCATCTGCGCCATAGGCGAAGACTTGAGGAGCTGACCCATCACCCCAGTCGATCGTC
>JBCDHN010000097.1:0-8028 GCA_038749915.1 Verrucomicrobiota bacterium
AGGATCCCAGCATCGACGAACATCCCGCGATCGGCATCGGGCCGTTTGAATGGACCGGCCCCCTCTATGAAAGCTGGCCGCCCAAAACTCATCAAAACCTGTTGGGCGATTGCAATCTGGAGAACGGCACCCTCGAACAAGCCGAAGCGGTCTTTCGCGAGTTCCTGCCGAAGGCGTTTCGCCGACCGGTCACCGATGAAGAGATTGCCCGACCGTTGAACTTGGTTGAAAAGACGCTGGCCTCGGGCCGCCCTTTTTCCGAAGCGCTTCGGGTCGGCCTCGAAAGCGTCCTTTGCTCTCCCAACCTTCTCTTCCTCCGTGAGAGAAACCACGGTGGCGAGCGCGTCAGTAACTATGAACTCGCTTCTCGTCTCTCTTATTTTCTTTGGAACTCAACGCCGGACCAGCTGCTTCTCAACGCTGCAGCGAAAGGCCAACTCAGCAAGCCCAACATCCTAAGCCAAGAGATCGAGCGGATGCTCCAGGATCCAAAAAGTGATCGCTTTGTCAGGAACTTCACCGGCCAATGGCTCAAGCTTCGGGAGATCAACGCGACGACGCCGGACAGCAAACTCTACAAGGAGTTCGACGAAGTTCTTCAAGTCAGCATGGTGCGCGAGTCCCAATCGTTCTTCGATCATCTCCTTACGGAAAACCTACCAATCACGAACTTCCTCGATTCCGATTTCGCGATGCTGAACCGCCGACTTGCCGAGCACTACGAGGTCGAAGGTGTGAAGGGAATGGAGATGCAGCCTATCTCCTTGCCCGCCGATCACGTGCGCGGTGGCGTTCTGACCCAAGGTGCCGTTCTCAAAGTGACCGCGAACGGAACCAACACCTCGCCGGTGATGCGCGGGGTCTGGGTTTTGGAGAACGTGTTAGGCAAACACATCCCCCCTCCCCCACCCAATATCGAGGGTATCGAGCCTGACATTCGCGAAGCTACGACGATTCGTGAAAAGCTCGATCTCCACCGGAACTCAGGGAGCTGCGCCAGCTGTCATCAATACATCGATCCACCCGGTTTCGCCTTGGAGACGTTCGATCCCATTGGCGGCTTCCGCGAAAACTACCTTCAGTTCAAGGTAAACTCCAAACACCCGGACAAGGGATGGGGAACCGTGGTGGAGGCTAAACCGGTCGATGCTTCCGGTGAGTTCGCGACAGGAGAGCAATTCGCCACCTTCGAAGATTTTCGCGCGCTCCTGGTGGCCGATTCCAGCCCGTTTGCCTATTGCCTGACCGATCGTCTCGCAACCTACGCGCTCGGTCGGGAGATGGGTTTTTCAGACCGCGAGGCGCTTCGCGAAATCGTTGCCAAAACCAAAGAAGAAGGAAACGGCTTTCGCACCTTGATCCACAACATCATCACCAGCCCCCTGTTCTCCCAGCCATGAAATCGTTGAATCGTCGCCACTTTCTCCGCGGGGTTGGAGTCTCACTCGCGCTCCCCATTCTCGAATCACGCGGAACGCCATCCGCTTCATCGAGCGACACAATTAACCGCTTTGTTGCGATCAACCTACCGCTCGGGTTTCATCCGCCCCGCTTCTTTCCCACGACTACCGGAAGAGACTACCAAACCAGCGAATATCTGAAAGCGGCCGATCATCTCCGGAATGATTTCACCCTCATCTCCGGAACAAGTCACCCCGAAGTCGATGGCGGTCATAGCGCGGAAAAGTCCTTTCTGACCGCTGCTCCACACCCGGCGGAACGCGGGTTCAAGAATCGCATTTCCGTTGATCAAGTCATCGCCAAACAGATTGGCGACTCCACCCGCTTTGCTTCGCTCAGTATCGGAGATCACAGCCTCTCCTGGACCGCGAATGGCGTTTCGATTCCACAGGTCATCTCTCCGGCCTTGCTCTTCAACAATCTCTTCCTCACCGGAAACGAGTGGGAGCTTCAGCAACGTCGAAAGCAGCTCGCCGACGGCCACAGCATCATCGATTCCGTGCTTGAAGAGGCGAACGCGATGAAGCGGGAAATCAGCCGAGCGGATCAGGAGAAGATGGATCAGTATTTCACCGCCGTCCGCGAGACTGAGGGACGGCTAACCAAAGCCGATCGTTGGTTGGACACTCCAAAGCCGAAAGTTGAGGCGCAGCAACCAAAGGACTCGCGCTCCATTGACATCGAAGAATGGACCCGATCCCATCTTGAAGTGAGCCGCCTCGCCTTGATGACGGATTCGACCCGAGTCATCAGTTTTGGTGCCGCTGGCCATGGTAGCGTCGTACCGCTGCCTGGCGTGACGATGGGCTATCACGGGCTTTCTCACCATGGGAAGAACCCGGACATGTTGCGCCAGCTCGGAGTCATCGAGCACGCCATGATCAAGGTTTGGGTCGAATTCATCCAGAGTCTCAAGGACACACCCGACGGCGATGGAACTCTGTTGGACCACACGCAGGTGCTACTCGGGAGCAACCTCGGCAACGCCAGTGGTCACCTCACGACCAACCTGCCCATCCTCCTCGCCGGCGGCGGTTACCAGCATGGTCAGCATCTCGCCTTTGACAGCAAGAACAACTATCCGTTGCCCAATCTCTTCGTCAGCATGATGCAACGACTCGGGCTTGAGGAAGAGCGGTTCGCTTCCAGTACGGGAACGATGACCGGCTTGAGCTAATCACTTTCCGTCAACGGAGCGGTCACGCTCTTGTCTTTCCAACTCTTGCGCGGCTCCATTGAACCCCATCTGAGGAGGTTCTTTTCGAGTCGCTCTTTCAGTTTGGCAGCTTCATCGGCTCGCTTCTCCGCCAGGTTGGTTTGTTCAAATGGGTCTTCTTCCAAATCATAGAGCTCGAGGCTCATCGGAAAATACTTCTTCACCAATTTGAGATTCTTGACCCGAATCGCGGAAGCAGCGGCGTCGCCGGTTTGGTCCGGGCGAGGAAGCGGGCTGTGAAAAATCAAGGGTCGAACCCGGTTTGAGTCACCACGCTTTAGCGAAGCCACCAAACTGATGCCGTCGGCATGATCCTTCTCCGAAAGCGGTAGTCCCGCGAGATCCAACAAGGTCGGAAACAGATCTGTCCCAACGGCAACCGTGTCTGACGTGCTTTTCGGAGCAACCATGTTGGGATATGCGACGACGAACGGAACTCGAAGCCCACCTTCGTAGAGGTGCCCCTTGCCCGCCCGATAAGGCAGATTGCTGGTCGCGACACCACGGTTGCTTTCCAGACCGCGGTTGGACAGTCCGCCATGATCCGAAGTCAAAGCGATGACGGTGTTCTCCGCGATTCCCAACTCATCGATCAAATCCAGAATTCGGCCCACGCTCTCATCCATCGTTTTGACCATGGACGCGTATTCCGGATGGTCACGCCTCGCCTTGGATTGGCCGTCCAGGATTTGAAACGCCTTGCCACCTGCGGGCTTCGGCAACGACTCAGCCTTCTTGCCAAAGTAAGCTGTTTCATCGGGTTTGCCCTCGAGCGGGGTGTGGACGGCGTAGTGGGAAACGAAGGCAAAGAACGGCTTCTCCTCATCCGCAGCCACCACCGACCGAATCCAGGATTCGGTCTCTGCGGTAATCCGATCGCTCAAATGCTCGCCTTCCTCTCCCTCTTCCAAGCCAAACATGGGACCATACTTCCCCGGCTCACCGGTCTTGCGCGAAACATGAAAGGGGAAGAAGTAACTGCCCGGCCCACCGGCATGACAACCTCCGACATTGACATCATAACCGAGATGATGAGGCCACCGTGGCTCCTCTTTCCCAAGGTGCCATTTGCCCGTGTAGAAGGTGGCATAACCTTGCTCCTGAAACGCCTCTCCAATCGTCTTTCGTTTGGCCAACTCCGTTTCTGCGGAACTGGAATTCATCGCGTCCCGACAGGGAAATCGTCCCGTCTGAATCGCATAACGCGAAGGGACACAGCGAGGGTGCGCGCAGTAGCCGTTCGTAAACGTCATCCCCCGTTCGGCAAGCCTGAGAAGGTGCGGTGTTTCAAAAAATGAAGAATCCCTCAACTCCGTATCCATCACCCCCAAATCGTCGATCAGGATCAAAACGATATTCGGCTTGGAATCAGCAGCCTGCAGGCTGGCGCAAACCCCGAATAATGAAAACAAAAGAAGGGCGACTTTCATGAGGGGCGGAGTTTCGAAAAGACGGTGGGCGCTGTCAAGACGCGAGCGTCTTCATCCGCCCTTCGACTCACGACGAGAACGAACCTGGAAATCCACCGGCAAACCGGTCAGATCAATTGCGTCGCGCAAGGTGTTTTCCAAATAGCGCTCATAGGTCCGGGAAAGGAGATCCGCGTGATTGACGAAGAGCAAGAATCGCGGCGGGTCGATGGCCCGGGGTCGTTCGCTGCGTTTGGTCGTCG
Organism: Verrucomicrobiota bacterium; assembly: GCA_038749915.1. Classification (GTDB taxonomy): domain Bacteria; phylum Verrucomicrobiota; class Verrucomicrobiia; order Verrucomicrobiales; family DEV007; genus JBCDHN01. Next base: position 4,350 of record JBCDHN010000097.1, read on the forward strand.
CATAGAGCAGATTGAGCCTCCGATTCTTGCGTGCCGGAGCCGGATTCTTCTCGATCGCATTTTTGAGCACCCGGTTCAGCTCTCCGGTTCCGATTTGGGCCCGCGCCGCGCGACAGACGCGCTCGATCCCTCCAAAAATCTTGTTCAGATACTGACCCTTTAATGCCGAGGTGAAAACGAGGGGCGCGTAATGGAGAAAGAACAGCTCCTTTTCGACATGCTCACGCAGCTCCTCAATTCGCGCGCTCTTGCTTCCGTCCGGATGAAAGAGATCGAACTTGTTCAGGATTACGAGACAGGGCTTGTTCTCCTCGAGAATCTTCCGCGCAATCTTGCGATCCATGGCCGTGACTCCGGTCGCGGAATCAATCACGAGAAGACAAAGATCCGCCCGGCGAATGCTGCGTTCGCTGCGCATGACGCTGAAGATCTCCACGGAGCTATCCTGCTTGGTTCGCCGACGAATTCCTGCCGTATCGATCAAGTTGTAACTCGTTCCGCCGCGCTCGTAGGGGATGTCGACCGCATCCCGGGTGGTTCCAGCCACGTCGCTGACGATGGTTCGCTCATCATCCAGAATCGCGTTGATCAGACTCGACTTGCCTACATTGGGCCGACCGACCATGGCGATACAAACGGGCGGCAGCGCGCCTTCCTCTTCAGACTCCGCCACATCCTCTTCTGGCATCCCAAAGCGCTTGATGAGGCGATTGCCGAGATGCCGCGTTAGCGCGTCGATGTTGATGCCGTGTTCCGCGCTGATGGCAAAGGGATCATCAAATCCGAGCCCGGCAAAGTCTGTCACCGCGTTCTCCTGCTTTTTGTTATCGACCTTGTTCACTGCCAGAACCACTTCGACACTGGCCTTGCGCAGCACCTTGGCCAGATCGGCATCCACCGGATGGATCCCGGTTTGACCATCGACAACGAACAAGATCAGGTCCGCAGCGTGAATCGCAATGTCGGCCTCGGCCCGAACCTGCTCGCCAAATCCGTCGTCCAACGTCGCGCCAATCCCGCCCGTGTCGATCACCTCAAACGGAATCGGGGCCTTGCTGCACTCCGCGGAAATGCGATCGCGAGTGACTCCAGGTTGATCATGCACAATGGCGATGCGCCTCCCGGCAAACCGGTTGAAAATGGCCGACTTGCCGACGTTGGGACGTCCAACGATGGCGACGGTTGGCTTCTTGGTATGGGTTGCAGGCATAGCGACAGGCGGAAACGCAGACCAACGCGGATTTCGACAAAATCTCAATCAATCATTCAAACCGAGTTCATCTTGCGATTCCAATGAACCCGGACAGAGTCAGCCCAACGTAAAGCCGTTGATCATGCCAGAGAAACCCAACGTTGGAGATCCCGCCCCGCCTTTTACCGCTTCGGTCATCGGCGGGGAATATGAGAATGAGACGACCATCAGCCTTTCGGACCTCGCCGGAGAAACTGTCGTCCTCTACTTTTATCCAAAAGACAACACTCCGGGATGCACGATCCAGGCCTGCGGGTTGCGCGACAATTGGGAGGCGGTTTCGGCCAAGGCCAAGGTCTTCGGTGTCAGTCCCGACAGCATCCGGAGCCATCAAAAATTCATCGCGGGGAAGAAGCTCCCGTTCCCACTCATCAGTGATTCGGCCAAGCAAATCGTCCGTGCCTACGGAGTCTGGGCTGAGAAGAGCATGCTGGGAAGACTTGGCTTGGGAACGGAACGCTCCACTTTTGTCATTGCGCCTGACCAAACGATCAAAGCGGTGTTCCCCAAGGTCAGTCCGGTCGGCCATGTGGCGAAGATTCTGGCGGCGGTGGAGGCATAGTCGCTCTTGCGCATTCGGTTATCATCCAACAGATTGATCTCCGAAAACGCCCCATGAAAACCCTCACCTCCAACCTTATCCTCCTCACCGGTGCTTTGGCGCTGCCGATTTCCGGGCACGGCCAAACTTCGGAAACAGACGAACGCTTCGCCCGCTTCCTGAAGCGGTTTCCGGAGGCAGACCTGAACAAGGACGGGATTCTCGATGTGCCAGAAGCGCGGGCCTACCAACAAAAGCGCAAGGCTGCTGCCGCCGATAAACCGGAGGCTCAACGCGCCAAACCCACCCATGCCGATGTCAGCTATGGAGATCACGAACTCCAGGCATTTGATCTCTGGCTCGCCGAACCCCAAACCGAGGGAACGGCCACGCCGCTCTGCATCTACATCCACGGAGGAGGATTTCGCGGAGGCGACAAAAAGGTTTCCGGCGCCATCGTGGAACGGTTTCTCAACCAGGGAATTTCCTTCGCATCCTTCAATTATCGACTCACCAACGGAGGTGAGTTTCCCTATCCTGTCCCGATGCATGATTCCGCCAGGGCCCTCCAGTTCATCCGGTCAAAGGCGGAAGACTGGAACCTGGATACCGAAAAAATTGCCTGCTATGGCGGATCGGCCGGAGCGGGAATCTCCTTGTGGCTTGCCTTCAATGATGACCGGGCCGATCCCGAAAGCACTGACCCGATCGCCCGCCAGTCCACTCGGATCATCGCGGCTGGAACCATGGGCGGTCAATCCACCTATGACATGCGAATTTATCGCGAGTGGTTCGGGGTTCCCGACCTGCCCTACCATGACGCTCTGCCTGATCTCTACGCCTTGCAGGAAGGCGAGACGGCGGACTCACCCCGCGTCGTCGCCCTGGCCGAAGATGCATCCGCCATCAATCACCTGACCAAGGACGATCCACCGGTCTACATGACCTACAATCGCCCGAACACACCGGTGACCATCGAGACCGATCAGGGAACCTGGGTTCATCACCCGCTGCTGGGGCTCAAGTTGCAGGAAGCCATGCACGCGCTCGAACTGGAGTGCACCGTAACCGGTCCCGATCTGGAGGATGACTCCTATGAAGACATCTTCGATTTTCTGATCAAAAAGCTGTCCGGGTAGCGCCGGTCTCAGGCAGAAAAATCTCCTCACTTCGAGGTTTGCAAGCGGAGGGTGAATCCTCTAGAAACGGTTGATCATCGCGACAGGTCGACATCATGAGTTCATCCGCAACCAATCCCGCTGAAGCCCCCAGCCCGGCTTCCCACTACTGGTGTTTCATCAGCTATCGGCACGCTGACAACAAGGAGCAAGACCGCAGTTGGGCGAGCTGGCTCCATCAGGAGATCGAGCGCTATGAAGTTCCGGCCGAGCTGGTGGGGACGAAGAACAAACGGGGCGATGTGCTTCCCGAACGGATCTATCCGGTGTTCCGCGATGAGGATTCGCTCCCCGCGGATGCCTATCTCGCCAACTCCATTGTCAACGCGCTGGATCGATCGCGATTTGTCGTGGTTCTCTGCTCGCCCAAAGCGGTCGAAAGCCAATACGTCGCTGAAGAGATCCACCACTTTAAGAAGTCCGAACATGGCGACCGGATTATTGCGGCGATCATCTCCGGTGAACCGGGTGATCCGGAACGCGAGTGCTTTCCCGAACCTCTTCGACATCCGGTGCGGCCCGATGGAACACTTGATCAATCCCTCAACGAAGAACCCATCGCGGCCGACTTTCGCCTGAAGGATGGCAGCGAAGGATTCACTTCGGCAGAAGCCTATCGCATTCATCTCGATAAGAACACCAAGGCGAAGAAGAAGGAGATCCGGAAACTGTCCGAAGCCTACGAAGCCCAGCTTCAGTTGATGAAGC
>JBCDHN010000098.1:0-8009 GCA_038749915.1 Verrucomicrobiota bacterium
AATCAGAAAGACGGTCAAATCTCGTTCTTCGCTGAACTTCTTGATAAACGGGTCCCCCATCCGAGCCGTCACATTCCAGTAAATCGAGCGAATTTCGTCTCCGTGCTGGTATTCGCGAAAATCCTCAAAATCAATCCCGGACCCCTTGAAGCAACTGTGGTATTCCCCTGCAATTCCATCCCTGACCAAACCTCGCGTCTTCAATTCAATGCGCCTGACACGCTTTAAAATTTCTGAAATATCTCCGTCGGATTCAGGCGTCATGGAATGGTGAATTAAGGCGCAAACCCTGCTCAATCGCAAACCGAAAGCAACAGGCGGCTCACCCGTTTTGACGGAATCACGCCGAAAAGAATCAACCCCGCACCCAGCTATACGCTTGCGTCGCTGATGGTTTTCGCCACTCTCAACTTCAAGCGTTTCCCGTTATGCCTGATCCTCCCATCGTCATCACTCCTCCTGATCCTGCCGATTCCTGTGTCATCTGGCTCCACGGCCTCGGTGCAGATGGCCATGATTTCGAAGGTATCCATCCTGAATTGGGAGAGGCGGCAACGCGCCGGACCAAATTTGTTTTTCCGCATGCACCGTTCCGTCCGGTAACCATCAACGGGGGATACAAAATGCGGGCCTGGTACGATATCGTCGATACCGATCTCAGCCGCCGCGCTGACGAAACCGGAGTCCGCGAATCCTCCATTCTTCTCGAAGAATGGATACAAGACGAAGTCGATCAGGGAATTCCGATGGAAAGAATCGTATTAGCCGGGTTTTCCCAGGGCGGAGCGATTGTTCTCCATACCGGCATTCGATCAAAGGCAGCCTTGGGCGGGATCATGGCACTCTCAACCTACCTGCCTGTCCCCGACAAAGTGGATGCTGAAGTGAACCGCGATAACGCCGCCGAAACTCCCATCTTCATGGCGCATGGACTGTATGATGACGTGATTGCCCATGATCACGCGGTAAAGAGTAAGGAGAAGCTCGAAGAACTGGGCTTCGACGTTGCCTGGGAAAGCTATCCGATGCCTCACTCAGTTTGCGCCGAAGAAATTGGCGAAATCTCCGACTGGCTGGTGAAAGTACTCGATCTGAGTTAGGGGCGGCTCTACCAACCGGATCGTCCCATCCCGGAACCGCCGGAAAAAGTGGATCGCCCCATTCCGCTTCCTGCGCTTCCGCCACTTCTTCGAACTCCGCCCCCAAATCCGCCGCTGCGAGACGATCTGCGCGCCATCGAAACCGCAGTTCGCCGGGCTTGCTCAAGAGCGCGCCTTCGTGCTTCCTCCCTGCGACGCTGCTCAGCCCGTCTGCGTCGTGCGACCTCGGTTTCGGCATTTGCCAGGGCACGCTGAGCCTTTGCTCTTCCGTCCTCAGCCATTCTCAGCGCCGAAAGATAAGCTCCGTTCAAGAGTTCTGTTCGGGCCCGCTCAAGAGACCCCGCCCCGGGAGATCCAAGAATCCGAACTCCATAGCCTCCTGACCACCCGGCAGCGTGCCGAACCTTCCTCGCGGCTTGAGATATGGCGCGGATCGCGTCTTCGGCTCGTTTCATTTCATCTTTGAGCGCGGCAGTAGCTCTTCCCGCCGAAGAGTGAATCCGATCCGCATCCGCATCCAGGGCATTCCAATTTTGATGCGGCTCGTTCATTTTTGTCTCTTGCTTGGCGATTCCGCCGCGCAATGCCTCCACTTCATCCGAAAGAGAATTCATTCTGAGACTGTTGGGAACATCATCGGTTTCGGCAATGCGCACGAGATCCTCTGCGGCAGTGACCTGGGAACGAGCCGCCGCCAAGCTCCTCCCGGCTTCCTCATGCAGCTTCCAATCTGCCTGCACCCGCTTGAACAAGTCACTCAAATGATCCGCGATCTGCCCCAACACCGATGCGTCTTCTATTGGGTCGGCGACACCATCGGAAAGACTCTCTCCCACGGCACTGACATCCGCGAGGACGTCTTCAAATTCATCGATGCTTGCCTGCATCGTTCTGGGATCCTTTGCCTGAACCCGCATTGCCTCGGCTCGATCCTCCAACCGATGGAAGTCATGAAGATTCTCGCTCTCCAGCCGCTTGAGCCGGTCCGCCTGCTTCCGAACGTCATTCAAAAGCTCTGAAATAAACTGATGAAGATTGGAGACGTGCTCACGGAGAGAACCGGACTCGATCAAATGCCCCTTGGTGTGGCTCTCTTCCGCTTCCAACGTTTGCAAATTGGCCTCGTCGAAGAGCTTCCTGGCTTCGGTGATATTTCCTTCAATGCTCGTGCTCGGTTCCTCGTGCAGCTTTCGAAGAGCTGGAGGAAGATACTTGCCCTGTAGCTCCTGCAAGAGATCACCATCTTCCTCAATTTGCTTTTCCAATCGCGTTTTTCTTTTTGAAGCTTCTTCGCCCCTTTGCTGGTGCTTTTCGAAGGAAGTCCTACTCACGGCAATCAATCCGAGCGCGTCTTCGGTTTCCTCGCGGGCCGCGCCCAAAGCCGCTTCAGCTGCATCCACCCCACCACGGTTCAGGGCAATTTGCGCTGCGCTGTGTTGCTTAACGGCCTCTTCCAGGCGGTCGTCCGGGTTCAACCCTTTCTCAACCAAGATCTCATCCAGACCAAGACTCAACTCATCAGCCAAAGAACGCCGAGCTTCTGCAACACTCTTCTGAACCGTTTCAATATGCTCATTGGCGACCTCTCCAACGCTCTCAGAAAGCTCCAATGCCCTGGAAATCCGCTGGTCCAGCTTGTTGAGATTGGCTTCGAGATCGCTGATCGGCTTGGCGACCTCGTGCTCGATTGCCGACTCGGCAATGCCATCTGCCTCGAGAGAATATTCAGCCAGGAAACGATCGATCCACAGCGTCTCGACACCGTTTTTGCGCAACTGTTCCCCATTCGACTTCATGCTGGAGAAGCGCTGCTCCCGAGCCCGGAGAATGACCTCCGCCAACGAAGTACCGCTCCGAATCAGTCTTCGTGCTTCTTTGGCCGGTCCTTGCAGCGCGCCAACCGGGTCCGTCGCCCCAATATCCACAGCTTGATCGAGCAGCCCTTGAACTTCGGGAATCAACCCCTCAAACAGGTTTTCAACGGCAAAAAATCCGTCGTCGACTGAAGCGGTAGCCAGCTTTCGTTCCAGATTGGAAAGCGTGTCGCAATCGGTTTGCAAAGCTTCCTGGGTTTCGCTGATCGAGGCCCACGCTTTCTCGACAGTCCCAAGGTTCTTCGTCGCCCTTGCTACATGGTGATTGCAAGCTTCGATCAATGCCGGAAAGGAGAGTTCAAAGGGCTCATGAGCTTCCAGATGGCCAAGAATTCGCTCGGGTTCACCCCGTTCATCCCTGAGAATCGGCTCAATCCCTTCGTCCGGGTGAAACCGGATCAACTCATCCCGAAGTCTTCGGTTTCCCCGATCATAGCGGTCAGCAAAGAACTGGTTGAAAGCTTTGAGCAAGGGATTCCGGGGCCGGATCAACTGGGCAACATCTTTGAGAACGCGCTGCACGCAGGCGGACATGATGAACAGCTCATCGACGTCCTCAATGATCTCCTTGCTCAGCTTCAGCGTCTCCCCCGAATAACCGCGCTCACTCAAATTTGCAGCCGAGCCGACGACCGTGGCGCTTCGATCGAGAAGACCAAACAATGCGTCCGTTTGCTCTCGCACTCCCCGATCCCAGCTGTCGAACAGACTCAGCGCAGCAACTTTCGTCTTCCTCCGACGCCTGCTCAGCCACCAGGCAGCTCCGATCATTCCCAGCAGAAGGAGAATCTCCATCGTGACTGCGAAAACCCTTGCGATACGCTCCCGTTTTTCTTTTTCCGCAGCCAGGCGAGCTTCTTCTTCCTGCTGTTTGCGGAGTTCTTCCGCCGCCCGGCGGATTTCCAACTTGGCGGAGTCGGCAGCTTCGATCGCGTTGTTCAGATGCGTGACGTAAACCGATTCTGCATTGTTGTGGGCAGCTTCGGCACGTTCCAGTTCGCTCTGTGCTTGTTCCAGCCGCTCGCGTCCCCAATTCTGATCCACCGGATTGATCTCAGCCAACTCCTCGGCCAAACTCGCAAACTTGTCGCGGGCCTTGGGATAGTCCCGCAACGCACCCGCGTGGCCTCGCACAAAATCTCGGATCTGACCAATCTGACGCAACGCGACATCAGCCTTGTTGGCTTTGATGGCCAAGGCTGACTCCTCCAATTGCTTCCGCAAATCATTCAGCGGCGGGCGAGCCAGGTCCCCGGGTGGATTCTGATTAGCTTCGATAAAGGCCTGTAGAGCATCATCCAGTTCGTCCACCTCCCTACCCGCCTGCCCCAACATCGATTCCGCCTCCGATTGAAGCCGTTTCGCCGACTCGATCTCCCGTTGCCGACGTTCTCGTTCCAATTGAAATTGCTGATCAAGCCGACGCGACACTTCTTTCACCGTCCCCGTGACCGCATCAACGATCCGTCCGCCGCGAGACATGGCGCGAAAGGCCGGGCGATCGAGATCTCCGGACCAATTCTTTTCGCCCAGACCTCTTCGTTCATGAACTTCTCCGCCTGAGTAGGAGAATTTCCGCTCGCTAAGAAAGAGGATAAAGATGGCGCCGTTCTTTTCACCTGAACGCTGGTCTTTGAGCTGACCGAACTCGGTCTGGTTTCGAACGAGGACATTGGCTGCGACCTCAACCGCATCCATCCCCGTGTAGCGATTCCCCACTGAGTCTCTGATCTGCTCGCCGGCAGTACTCTGCACAAGGAGGACGATCCAGTTTTCTCCACTCTCGTCCAACCACGCCTCCAATTCCTTCAACTGTCCGGAACTGATTCCCAGATTGCCCTTCACATAGAGGTGTTGTCCCGGAATCCACGCCTCAACCAAGTCTGTTCCGTAGCTGAGCGTAAGCGCACGATCTGCTGCAAAATTGCTGGCCACCAAAACGAGCCAAACCGCAATAAAAACGACGTAGCGAGGCATGAACCAACAACTTACAGCCGCCTTTCCCTGCCGTCGATGCTTAGCTTCGAAGAAATTTCATCGTTCCGCCGCCAAACTGAAGAAATTCTGGATCAGTCGACGCCCCATTTCGCCGGAGATTTCCGGGTGAAACTGAACTCCGTATCGTTTCTGCGCGTCGTTCGCCATCGCCTCGTTTTCATAGCTCCGTGAGCTGGCGAGCGCGGAATATCCTTTGGGAAGAGTTACTCCTTCGCAGTGATCTTCACCGAACTTCGTAAAGTTCGGGATTCCCACAAAAAGCGCGTGTTCGGGATTGAGTAGCTCGATCTCGACATCACTTCGGTTTTCTTTGCCGCGATACACCGCGCCTCCGGAAGCCATCGAAAGGGCCTGATGACCAAGACAAATTCCGAGAACCGGCATCGAAACCGCGGTGAGAAAGTGAAATCGAGCCCAGAGCAGCTCGCCTTCCGGTCCGGTGAAAAGGTGGGGGCCTCCTGAAATAATCATGGCCTGCGCCGGCCTAAACTCCGTGGTTTTGGCCTCATCCAACCTCACTTTCGACATCGTTACCCCCAGAGACTTCGAAATCGAAATCAGCTCATCCACCTTCGAGCTTCCGCAATCTATCAAAACGCCGGATTCAATCATCGTGGTCAATTTTAGAGGAATCGCTCCCCATTTTCACGCACAAGGGTGATCCTTTTTGGTCGCCAACGTTTTCACCCGACCTAAACTGCTCAGATGCCGATCCTTGTCCTCATCGCCTGTTTACTCGCAAGTATGGGTTTTCTCCAAGCTGAAGCTCCCACGGTTTCGGTCGAGGAGCTCATCGATTCGGGCTTGGAATCCGTGGTCGTTATCTACCAGGACGGTCGCCGGGGAGAAAAAGGAGCTTCCGGCACCGGCTTCATCATCGAAGACTCCGGGTTGATTGCCACGAACTGGCACGTGATCAACGACCGCCGCCGGATTCGGGTCGAATTACGCGATGGAAGCCAGCATGAAGTGACTGAAGTTCACGCTTGGGACCGCAAGATGGATCTCGCTCTGATCCGGATTGAAACAGAGCGCGAATTGCCCGCCCTGAGCTTGGGCGATTCCGACTCCCTCGTTCAAGGACAACCCGTGGTCGCCCTCGGAAATCCCCAAGGGCTCAAATTCAGCGTCGTCGAGGGCATTGTTTCCGGCTTGCGCGAGGAAATTGGAGACGCCCCGTTTCCTCTGATTCAGATCGCCATGCCAGTCGAAGCCGGGAACAGTGGGGGGCCGCTTCTGGACCGATCGGGAAAGGTCCAGGGGATCATCACCTTGAAATCGATGGTCACGCGAAACCTGGGCTTCGCCGTTCCCATCAATGGCCTGCAAATTCTGCTCAACAAACCGAATTCGATGCCGATGGAACGATGGGCGACCATTGGCGCACTTGACCCACGGCGATGGGAAACCATCATGGGCGCCAATTGGTCGCAACGGGCCGGTAGAATTCAGGTCAACGGCCTGGGCGACGGATTCGGGGGTCGTTCCCTCTGCCTTTCACGTGAAGAGTTGCCCGGTGATAGCTACGAACTGGAGGTTGATGTGAAACTTGATGATGAGCGGGGAGCAGCTGGTCTGGCCTTTGCTTCGGACGGAGGCGATCTCCACTACGGCTTCTATCCGAGTGGGGGAAACCTGCGATTAACGAGATTTCAAGGTGCTGACGTCCTCAGCTGGGAGATTCTCGAGCAACTGGACGTTCCAAACTACATCGACGGCGATTGGAATCGGATCCGCGTCAAGGTTGCTCCGGACGGGATCCGCTGTTTCGTCAACGACGCGGAGGTCGCCATTTCTGACGATTCTGTTCTCCGCGGCGGTCAGGTCGGGCTTTGCAAATTCCGGGGAACGGCCGCTGAATTCCGAAATTTTCGGGTGGCGAAGAAACTCATCAGAAACTCTCCGGACGCAGCAGTGCAGTCGGAGTTCACCGAATTGGTGGAAGCCTTCCTCAAAGGTGATAGCTCATCGCGCGATACCGTAATCTCTTCCCTCACCAAACGCCCACTCGAAGGCCGGGCGTCCCTCAGCGAACTTCAGGCGAACCTTGAACTGAGGATCGCGGACTTGAAGCGATTGGCCCGCGACACCAATTCCGCCGTGATTGGAGAGGAACTGGCACAGGCCCTGGAAGGCGAAGAGCACGAAGTTGACCTGATCCACTGCGCATTGCTCATCGCAAAACTGGAAAACAACGAGCTGGATGTGACCTCCTATCGCGAGCTGATCGCAGACATGGCCCTCGAGATCGAGGAGGTTCTCGAACCGGAGGCATCGGAGGAGGAAATTGTCGAACGCGTCCGAGAATTCATGTTTCTCCAAAATGGATTTCATGGAAGTCGGCTTGATTACGCCAATGCCTCAAACAGTTTTCTCAATGAGGTCATCGACGACCGCGAAGGAATTCCGATCACCCTTTCGGTCGTCTTCATCGAGCTTGCCCATCGTGCCGGAGCCCAGTCCGTCCATGGCGTCGGGCTTCCCGGTCACTTTGTCGTTGGATACCATGATGAAGAGAGCGGCGACCAGAAGTTGTTGGATGTCTTCGAGGGTGCGACACCCCTCACACCGACTGATACCATTCGGGTCGTGGCCCGGTCCGGTCGCCAACTTCAGGACGCCATGCTGGAGCCGGTTACGAAACGCGCGATTGTCGCCCGCATGCTGCGAAATTTGATTGAACTCCGGAAACAGGAAGGAGAGCCGATCAAAGCGATGCCTTACATCTCAGTTATGCTGAAGATTGAGCCTGAGGATGTCGCAGCGAGGCTGGATCGGGCAATTCTACGGATTCAGGAAGGCGATACAGAGGGCGGAAAGACGGATTTCCGCTGGCTGTTGCAGACGGAGCCCCCCGGAGTCGACGTCTATCGACTTCGCCAATTCTATGAGACGTTGTAGAAGGTTCGTTGTCGTGAGTCTTTGATAATATGGAACGTTAAAATAGTTCTGGACAACAATAGTGTTCTTGTTAGGGTCGTGCGATGGGCTTCTTCCAATCACAGGAGGCCCACAACTTAACCACTCGTTACAACAC
>JBCDHN010000099.1:0-8006 GCA_038749915.1 Verrucomicrobiota bacterium
AAAAATTAGAATCAGGGTGTCCTTCACCATTATAGAAAATTGGTAATTCGCAGCTCTAAGGCTTTGAAATTGCTACAAGGGGTGGCAGCTTGAAACTGCGGCACCTCGAATCGGTGTAACCAATGCCACATCACGCCCCGACTCAAAGCCAATTTCAGCGAAATCCTCCCGCAAAGAAGCCTCTGAAAAAGGAAGGCGGCTTCTTCCACGAATCGGGAGAGCTTCGCCTTCTGAAATTCCGCAAAAAGCTCATCAATTTCTGGTCGCCAGAACGAAGGAAGTTGGTTACCATCTCTCCTGCCAATGTCTGAATCAATCGGCAAACAGCTGAAGCAAGCAAGACTCAAACGAGGATTGAGTGTGGAGGATATTTCGCACGAGACCCGGATTCAGGAATCCATGCTGCGAAATTTGGAGGAAGATGACTACTCGCACTTCCCAAGCCCCACCTACGCTCGCAGTTTTCTTTCGATCTACAGCGAATCTCTGGATGTTGATGCGAGCGAGATCATTGATGCGATGTCAGGACCTCAGGGTGGAGGAATCGGCGCCAGCAAGGAATCATTGGAACCCATCATTGATTTGACCCCGTCGGAACAAACGATCCCGATTTTCAAGGACGTTGAGGAGCCTCAGAAAGGGCATCCCGTGCTCATGATCCTTCTGTTTGTTGGTCTGATTGTGTTGGTGCCCAGCGTTTTTCTCATCGGCAAAAGAATCGCCCATGAGGAATTTGCCCAACAAGCCGCGTTGGCCGCGGCAAACTCTGATGCAGATACCTCCGGCGAGACAGGATCCTCGGATTCGACTGATGACTCATCGACGGTCGCTCCGGGAGAGCCCCAGCCGAATAGTCCCCGTTCTGAGGCGGATCTTCTGAATGATTTGATCTGGACGCCGACCTCCGGAGGAACTGAGGGAGCAAGAATCACCCCGTCGACACCACCTCCAACCGGAGCAGGTGGAGGGCTGATCGCCCCGGTTGCCAAGCCAATTCCCATTCCCCAACCTGAAGATCCTCCTGCAGAAAACGTCCCATCTAGTAGCGAGGAGACTCAATAAGGCGTATCCTTTGAAGCTACGCTAAAAACCCACCCCATCGAAATCCCCCCCATGCCCGAAGAAATCAAAGCCATCGTTTACGAGACAGACGGTTGGTTCATGGCCCTCTGCACTCACTTCCCCGGTGTCACCGGCGAAGGAAGGTCGAGGGACGAATGCATTTCCGATCTTACAGAAAAGATCGAGCAGCATATTGAGCAGACAACCACCGAAGTTGTTTCTGCCGAAGCCTCTAGCGGTTAAAGGTTAAGCTTGGCGGGACTTCCCGCGCTTGAAGAGACCAGCCCGTTTCACGTTCGGAATTCCGGAATGGTGAGGCTTGAAGAATTGGGCTACCAACTGCGGCTTGGGGAAGGCACTCCCCTCTTTCTCTTTCTTTCGGAGCAATACTGAAACGGGTTTCCCAACAACCTTGGAAACAGGTGAGCTGAAAAACTTGATGGCCCGTTTCCGATACTTCTGCCCATGCTTGGAAAGTGTGGCCGGATCAATCTCTTTCAAGCCAGCAACCAGCTGGGCATCAGATTCCCGAACAACTTTTATTGAAGTTCCCAATGCATAGACCGCATCATGTCGGCGATAGAGCTCATCCATCGCGTCGATCGGCTTGCCGCCTTTATTTCCCAATCCTCCCCAATTGCCGTAGAAAACGAATTTGTTGACGCAGGGAATCGCTCTGATGACCGAGCTGAACGCACGATAGTGGGGAGCTTCAGGGGTTCGCTCATAGTTTTTCCAATCAATGGACAGGGTAGCCTCATACTTCTTGGAGATGGCCGACCATCCTGACCCAGGAAATCCAAATATGGTGAGAACGATAATTCCCAGCATTGTGGAAGACAGTTTCATAACTAAAGTTAACCTTCAATAACCAGAATGCTTGTGAAAATTCCGCCAGAATCGAGGTTGGCAGCCAAATCCCTTCATGCGAAGAGTGAATTTCCAAAAACCTTGACCCGTCTTGCCCCTATGATGTTACCCCGCGTCGCTTCTGCTTTCCTACTCCTCGCCATTACATTCCTGTCGGTGGGAACGAGTCATGCCGACAAAGCTACGACACAGGCAGCCCGGAAGATTTATCAGGCTCATCAGGATTCTCTGGTGGTGATTACCGCCATTTCGACCATTTCCTTCAAGACCGATGGCGAGAGCTTGCCCGATCAAGAGCGTCGCACTCAAACGCTCGGCACCATCATTGATTCAAAGGGGTTGATCATGCTCTCCAATAGCGCATTGGACCCGAGCATTGGGATGACAGGTCAGCGCGGACGTCCGGTTGGGAGCGAAACCGAATTTGTAACCGTCGTCAAAGCGAGCGCCAGATTCCCCGAAATCCAAGTCAACCTGGCCGACGGAACCGAGTATCATGCCGCGTTGATCGATAAAGATGAAAAGATTGATCTGGCGTTTCTCCGAATCGATCAGCAGCAACTCAAGGATCGAAAATCAGCCCTTCCCTTTGTAAACATCAACAATCGCATCACCGAAGGTGAAATCAGCATTGCAGACCAGGTGATCGGGTTGTCTCGTTCGTCTCCGGTCTATGCCTATATCCCCTCGGTAATTCCCGGATATGTAACGGCAGTATCAAAACGGGACTACACGTTTTATATTTCCACTGCAGGAACCGCACAGGGAATTCCGCTGTTTGCCCTGAATGGAAAGTTCATCGGCATTACGGTGCAACGAATCGTGGAAGGACAGCGAACCAATTTGCTGGGGACACTCGGGGCGGGAACCGTCAAGACGATGGCTGACTTGGCGGCGACCCGGCGCTCACGGTAAAACGACCGTGAACACATTCGTGAAAATGAATTCGGCGCCAAATCCGGTCAAGAGCGCCAGTTGCAGGAGTGTCAATCGGTAGTCCGGTCTCCACGCCGACATCATTCCACCGATTACAAATACAGCGGCGGCGGACAAAACCGCAAACGGCAGCCACCCAATTCCCAACGCAGCGACATAGACGACGAGGACACCGAAGCACTTGGCCGCCAGCTGGGGTCTCTTGACGAAGTCAACCGGTTCCTCGACTTCGCCGTCTTCCCGGCGAAACAGGACCCAAATCAACAGTCCTGCAACAATCAGCCCAACATGAAGTGGGAAGTTGGGTAGCTTGGTTTCCTTTTTCGCCACAACCGCTTCGAACTTCTCAATCGTTTGGTCCAGCCGTTTCAGGAATGGCTCTCCTTTCGTGAAGTTGGGGTCAATCCGAAGGCGTTTCAGCTCCTCTTCGACTTTCGCGTTGGCCAACGCCTTCTCAAAAACGTCAGCCAAATAATCCACCACTTCCTGGGGCGTACCTTTGGCTGTCCACCAATAGTAAGCACTACTCAAAAGGACATCCACGCCCTGTTCGACGCTGGTCGGCACATGAGGAATCGATTCGTGACGCTGCGGGCTGAGCACTGCCATGGCGCGAACGTTGTCCTCTTTGGGAGTGCCATCAGGCCTGCGAAAATCGAGGTATTCCCCTAAGGTGAAAATTCCAGCGTCAAGATGACCTCCCAATATCTTGGAATACCGATCCGCGCCACCATCAGCTGATACAATACTGAACTCCGAACCGGGAACTTGCCGCTCCAATTGAAGTGTTGCGAGATAGGCGGGAGAACCCTGATTGGCCCCAAAAGTGACCGTTTTTGGAGCACGCTTTGCTTCCTCCAACATCGCAGGAAGATCTTCAAAGCGGCAGTCCTCTCGCACCATGACGATCATGGTGACTTCACCAGTTAGCGCGATCGCTTCAAATGCTTCCGGTCCAAAGTCAACCAGCCCCGAGAGCTTGGTCGCAATGATTGCATTGTGATGGCAGAGCAAGGTGTATCCATCTGGTCGCGCGTTTTTAGCGGCCCGAGTTCCGATCGTTCCACTCCCGCCCGGCTGATTGCTAACGACTAACGGCTGGGGAAGGAGGTTATCCTCCACAATCCCGATCTGAAGTTTGCGAACAAACGTGTCCGAACCTCCCCCCGCGCCATAGGGTACGATAATCGTGATCGGTTTGTTCGGATAAGAATCGGTCTTACCCGAGTTGAAAACGGCATTTCCCAGCCACCATCCAATCAACGCGGCCACAACAATCCAGAGAGCAATGCTTCGAATTTTCTTCATCTCCCTTTCCATTTGAGTTTTCGAAGATACGGCAAAAAGAGCATGACCAACGCGACCAGAAAGAAGATCAGGGAGATCGGGCGGGTGAAGATGGGAGCAAAACTGCCGTTGGACGCCTGAAGCCCCAAACTCAGATTCTTTTCGGCAATGGGACCAAGCACGAATCCAATAACAAAGGGAGCCAGAGGAATCCGCTTCGCTTCAAGGGCAAACCCGAGGAGCCCAAATCCTAACATCACCCAAACATCAAAGAGACGGCTCCCCAACGCAAATGAGCCAATCACGCAGAAGCAGAGGATGATCGGCAAAAGGTAAGCCCTCGGAATTCTGGTCAGCCTGGCCAGGTAACGCATGGCTCCGAACATCACCACAGCCATGACCACGTTGGCGATGACCATTGCCCCCATGATCGTGTAAACCATGTCCGGGCTTTCCTCGAAAAGACGCGGGCCGGGCTGGAGCCCATGAACAATCAGCGCTCCCAGGAGAACGGCTTCGACAACGCTCCCAGGCAGCCCCATCGCCACCAGTGGAATCAACGCCCCTCCAATCGTGGCGTTGTTGGCTGATTCAGCGGCAACGATTCCGTCTTCATGTCCCGTTCCAAATTTTTCCGGTTCCTTCGAGACACTCTTGGCGACCGAGTAGGCGGTTACAGAGCCGATGTTGGCTCCAATCCCAGGCAGAATCCCAATCCACGTTCCTATCACCGAGGAGCGAATCATGTTCACCCCATGACGAGCCACATCTGCCAAACTGAGGAGCACACTGCGGCGACCAAGTTCGACCGGTTCCCCTTTTTCTTCTATGTTGATGATGTCTCGAAGAATCTGGTTCACAGCAAAGAGGCCAATCAACACTGGCAAAAGCTGGAATCCGTCGTTCAGAGCAGTGATCCCGAAGGTCATACGAGCTTCCCCAGTGGCCGCGGAAATCCCGGGCATCGAAAGCAGAATCCCAAGAAATCCTGAGAACAAGGCCCTCGGCAAACTCTTCCCTCCAATCGTGGCGATGAGCACCAAAGCCATCATCACCAAACTGAAGTATTCAAAGTAGCCAAACTTCGAAGAGAGCTTGGCAATGGGTGCGGTGAGAAGGACAAGAAACGTCCATGAAACCAATCCTCCGGCAAACGACGACATCACGCCGAGCCCTAACGCTCGACCAGGTTGTCCATTTTGCGCCATTGGATATCCGTCCAGCGTCGTCACAATAGAGGCGGGTGTTCCCGGCATTCGCAACAACGTCGCCGTGATCATTCCGCCACTAACCGCCCCCACATAGATGCTGATCAAAAACGCCATCGAGTGAAGCGAATCCTGCCCGTAGGTCAGGGGGAGACACAGCGCGATCAGCATGGTTCCCGTGAGCCCCGGGATCGCTCCCACAAAAACCCCTAACATGGTTCCCGCAATCACGAGAAGAAGCCCGGTGGGAGAAATGAGATGGGTAAGGGCTTCTGTCAGTCCTGGCATTTGAATGAGCGGTGATCTTGGTCAGAACCCACCTCAAACACAAGGATTCTTTCGCTGAAGAATCGTTCCGGACTATCCATCCCGCTCAACTGAGTTCTCGTCGTCGGGAAAGGTAGGCGTTGATGGTATCCGGCAGCGAATTTTTGGTATTCACCGGCACATAGTCAGCCTTCATTTGACCACAGGCTTTTTCGATCGTGTCGATAAATCCACGAACCCGCTCCATGTACTGGGCTTTGATCGCCAGGGGATCGACTTTGAGATTGGCGTTGAGAGCCTCGAGATTGCGAAAATTGGTAAACTTCCGAAACGGAAACGTCAGCTCTTCCTCGGCCATCAGATGAAAAATGACGAGCTCGTGATTGCGATACTGAAAGTGATGAAGCGCCTCCTTAATCTTTTCTCCATCATCGAAAAGATCACTGATGATGATGACCAAGCCCCGTCGTTGGATTCGTTCGGCGATATCGTGAAACACTTCCGCTGCGGCAGTGTCTTCACCCGGCTCCGTATTATGCAACTCTTCCAACACCAGACGAACCTGGCTCGGTTTTGACGCAGCCCGAATGTAGCGACGAATCTCCGTATCAAAGGTGACCAAACCAACCGCATCAGACTGCTTGATCAGCAGATAGCTCAACGCAGCAGCGAGATAACGGCCATACTCGAACTTGGAGAGAACCTTGCCATCCAGTTTCGAAGAATGATCGCCCACATAGTTCATCGAACCGGAGGCATCCATGATGATGGTAGCCCGCAGATTGGTCTCTTCGATGTATTGCTTGATGTAAAATCGATCCGCCTTGCCGTAGACTCTCCAATCCAGGTTTCGAAGATCGTCTCCTTGTGTGTACTGCCGATGCTCGGCAAACTCCACTGAGAAACCCTTGTGGGGACTGGCATGCCGCCCCGAAATGCTGCCTTCCTTTTTGGTTCGAGCCAAAAACTCGTGCTTGCCGATGATTGCCGTCATTTCCGGGGGCAACAATCGAAGGTAGGCAGCATCGGCCCCTTGATTTTTGGGAGTGGCGCGCTTTACCGCCATTCCTAGAGACCCAGTTTGCCGTTCGGACTGAGATGTTCGATCAGCATGCGAATCACATCGTCACTGGTAACGCCAGCCGCTTCCGCGTTGAAGGTCGTGATGATGCGGTGACGCAGAACCGGAAAGGCCACGTGGTTGATGTCGGCAGTGGTGACGTGATAGCGCCCATAAAGAATCGCCCGGGCTTTCGCAGCGAGAACGAGATAAATTCCAGCCCGTGGACCAGCTCCCCATGACATCATTTCACGAATGAAGTCCGGAGCCTCCGCTTCTTTGGGTCGCGTTGCCCGAGCCAAGGCCGAAGCATACGCAATCACGTGATCGGCCACCGGCACCCGGCGAACCACATCCTGCAATCGCATCACTTCTTCAGCTCCCAGCTGGCGAGTGGGCTTGGCTTTGTAGGTTCCGGAAACCCTTTTAATGATCGCCTGCTCCTCTTCAAAAGTAGGATATCCGACGCGGATGTTGAACATGAAGCGGTCGAGCTGGGCTTCCGGCAAGGGGTAGGTTCCCTCTTGTTCGATCGGGTTCTGGGTTGCGAGGACGAAGAATGGCTCCGGCAATTCGTAGGTCTTGTCTCCGACCGTAACCTGGCGCTCCTGCATGGCCTCAAGCAATGCTGCCTGGGTTTTGGGCGGCGTTCGGTTGATCTCATCGGCCAGCAGCAGGTTTGCAAAAATCGGACCGTGAACAAACTTGAAGACCCGCTTTCCGGTGGTGTGATCCTCCTCCAGAACCTCAGTTCCCGTGATGTCTGCGGGCATCAAATCCGGAGTGAACTGGATCCGCTTGAAACTCATGTCCAGGACCTCGCTGACCGTGCTGACCAAAAGGGTTTTTGCCAGCCCGGGAACCCCCACCAGCAACGCATGGGAACGACAGAAAATGGAGATTAGCACCTCCTCGATCACATCTCCCTGACCCACAATGACCTGTCCCAATTCTCCTTGCAGACGCTCATAAGCAAGTTTCAGTTCGTCAATGGTCTGCTTATCAACGCCGCTCAGCTCGGAATCGGCCGGCGCTTCGTCGAGCGAAGGATCGAAAGAAGGTTGGGGTGCGGAACTGGCGACTTCGGTTGAAGCAGGCGGGGATGGAATCCGCATTCCACCATCGATATGAAATCGGAAGAGGGCATTTCCCAGAGCAACGGTGTCTCCGTTTCCAAGAAGAGCTTCGGCCGTCTCCCGATTGTTGACGATGGTTCCCGTTTTGCTGCGCAAGTCGCGAATCACCCAGCTTCCCTGATCGTGGCTTAGCTCCGCATGCTTGGAGGAGACTCCCCGGTCCTTGATCTGGAGTTCACA
>JBCDHN010000100.1:0-8001 GCA_038749915.1 Verrucomicrobiota bacterium
ACGCCACGTGCCGTCAGGGGGACTTCGACCTTCGCTGCTGGTTTGATGTTGCTGAAGCAGAGTGGAGAACCCAACGGCGGGGTGACATCGGCGGAAAAGGTGGAAATGGTTAAATCTGCCGCAGGAATGAATCCAGCTCCGGCGAGAAGAAGCAAAGCGATGAGTTTTTTCATGACGAGGGGCGTCTTGGTGAGCTTATCCAAGTATAGCAAACCCAGGGTTTGGAGTAGCATCCCAATTGAGACTTTTCGACCGTCCATTCATGGCTTAGTGATTTCCAGAGTATGGAAGAATTGATCATGCAGGAGCTTGGCGAAGAAGGGATCGGGAGAATCGTCGCGGGGTTTTACCGAAGAGTTCCCGGCGATGATCTGATGGGGCCCATGTATCCGGAAGATGATCTGGAAGGCGCGGAGGAGAGGTTACGGGATTTTCTCTTGTTTCGGCTCGCAGGGAAGCGGGATTATCTCGCAAAGCGCGGCCATCCACGCCTTCGGATGCGGCACATGCCTTTTTCCATCGGTAAGGCGGAGCGAGATCGATGGCTGATGCTGATGGGAGCTTCCATGGATGAGGCTGGAGTCCAGGGCGAAAGCCGCGAATGGTTGGACGCCTTCTTTGCACACGTAGCGGACTTCATGCGGAATCGAGAGGAAACCACGTGAATTGTGGTCTGCAGTTTTCGCCCTTTGTAAGGATCCGCCAAACCATGACGATGATGAAAAAAGGATTGGGTGCTATCAGGATGGCTTGTTTCTGTATTTTTGGCCTACTTCCAACACAATTGGGAGCCAGCGAAATCCCGAGTGAGCCGGACGAATCGAAGCGATCATGGAACATGGCCCAATTGACCAAGTGTTTCTGGGTCTCGAACGAATTGAAACTGATGGTCTTCGATGGCGGAGGGGCGACCGACTTTTCTCCCACCAAGAATGTGTTTTTATCTCTACATCGGGTGGGGGAAGTCGGCAGCACCTACGCCAATTTTGACTTGGGGACCTACTTCACGGTCGTTTCAGCCGAGACGCTAACAAGCGATCCTGGGACCGTTGTTGTCAGGCTGATTGTCGAGGATCTTTTGGATGCGACGACACCATTTAAGACTCATCGCTTTGACCTTACCCAAGCACTAAAGGACGTCGAGAAAGCCCACGCCTGGGAAAGCGATCCCAATCGCAACGGTGATTCGGTAAATGTGAAGACCGCCATATTTCGTCTCGAAGAGGAGGATTAGTATCCGGTAATATCCAGCGCGTCCGCGGTGCCCGAGGTGCCAAGAGCATTGATCGCAACGAATTCTTTTGGAGGTGGAAATGATTGCGAACTCCTCACGCATTATGCTCTGCTAGAGCATGCGCCTTAACCCCTTCTTATTCTGCGCCCTTCTTACCAATGCCGTTGCCGTCGATTGGGAAGAGCAAGCCCGGTCCGATGCTGCTCATGACAGGACCGCGATCATCTTTGACGGTCAGGAACCCGATCTCCTTGCCTGCGATACCACCTTGCGACCCATGCCCGACGGCTCGTGGATAATGGTCATGCTGGGCGGAGGCCACACCGAACCTCTACCTGCCAATCGTATTTTCCTTTCCCGTTCCCATGATGAGGGAAAGTCCTGGACGCCGATGGAGGCTGTTGATCTCGGGGTGAAGGCGCGGGATCCGAATGCCGCCCTCGTGCCGTCAGAGCTCATGGTGCTGGGCGATCGTTGCACCATGTTCGTTGCCACTCACGACGGCACGTTCAAAAACTGGAAGGAGTGGATGACCCACAGTGAAGACTCCGGTCGCACTTGGAGCTCCCTCGAACCCGCGCCCGGTCGACTCCACGAGCGCACGTTCATCCGCAACCACATTGTGACGAAGGACGGTCGCATCCTCCTTCCCTTTCAGCACTACCTCCAGGTTGGGAGGACCCGCGAGATTTCCAAGAAACGTCGTTTCTCTCCTCCTCAAAATCCGCGTAACGGCGTCCTCATGAGCTCAGATGGCGGCAAGACTTGGGAAGAGCACGGCGACATCCGCATCTCAAAGGACGACGACTACCACGGCTGGGCAGAGAACAATATCGTGGAGCTTTCCAACGGTAACATCGCCATGATCATTCGCGGTGATCGTCTTGGTGGCGTGCTTTATTATGCCGAGTCCGAAGACGGTGGTCGTACCTGGCCTGAATACGCCAAAAAAACCGACATCCCCAATCCAGCTTCCAAGGCTACGCTCTACTCCCTGGGCGGTGACTCCGTTGCGATCCTGCATAATCCCAACCCCAAGCATCGCAGCCCAATGGCCCTCTGGATTTCGTTCGACGGATTGAAGACCTGGCCTTATCGCCGGGTCCTCGTCCCTGAATCCTGTGATGGACCCAAAGGTCGCCTCAATTACCCGGACGGCTTTGTCTCGGCCGACCAGAAATTCCTTCACTTTGCCTTCGACGACAACCGTCATCGCGCTGTCTACCTTGGTGCCCGCTTACCGGAATTGCCGTAACCTGCAACGTGAACAGTCGAACGACGATATCGAAAGAAAGCCAGGACGCCTTGTTTCCGGATTGAATGAATCCAAAGCACGGCCCTTACTTCTTGATTCGGCTAACCAGTAAACCCGTCAAGAAAATAGTCAGCGTTCCAATCACAATCGTGAGGTTACTGTGAAGGGCGAGCTGGAGGTGTTCGGGAATCCAGGAGGCGCTGAGCCAGAATATCACAGCGACCCCGAGAATCACTCCGGTCATTGCGGCAGCGTTCTCCGCTTTTCTAACAATCAGGCCCAGCAGGAATAATCCCAGCATGCCTCCGGCAAATACCCCGGATAGTTGCCACCAAATGTCGAGAATGCTTTTGGCATTCCCTGTGAGGAGAAGAGCGGTTCCGGTGCCGATCACTCCCCAGAAAATCGTCGCAATCCTCAGCACCTTCATCGTTTCCGCTTCGCTGATTTCCCGTCCTTTGCGGATGAGGCGGGTCCAGATGTCTTTCAGGGTAATGGTGGCGGAACTGTTCAGGCTGGTGTCGATCGTGCTCATGGCCGCGGCGGCGAGGGCTGCGAGAATGAGGCCGCCGACTCCGGGGGGAAGATAATTAGTCATGAAGTGGGGAAGAATCGAGTCTTCGAACTTTCGGTCACCAGCCATTTCCTGAATCGCGACCACTTCCTCCGGCATGGATTGGTAAAAGCTGAAGAGCAACGAACCGATCAGGAAGAAGAGCAGGGAAACAGGAACGTAGAGCATCCCTCCAATCCAGAGTGAACGTTTGGCGGCAGCTTCCGATGAGGCCGTGTGGTAACGCTGAATGTAATTCTGATCGATGCCGAAATTGGTGAGGTTGATGAATAAGCCGTAGAGGAGAACGACCCAGACGGTAGAGTTGACGAGGTCGACAATCGACCAGCTGCCGAGCGAGAACTTTTCGGCTTCGATCGCGATTCTGGCAGCTTCTCCAGGTCCTTCGGGATGTCCGAAGAGAAGGGTGCAGACAACGAGAAGAGCACCGAGTGTCAAAACCACGCTTTGAACTGCATCGGTCCAGATAACGGCTTCGATTCCGCCGATCAGGGTGTAGGCGGTCACCAAGATGCCCGCGATGAGGATGATGGAGACCAGATTCCAGCCGGTGACCTGTTGAAGACCGATCGCCACACCAAGCATGATGGTGGCACTCCTCGCCACCTGGGTGAGGAGATAGCAGAGAACCGCATAGATCCGGGCCCAGGTGCCGAACCGGTGTTCGAGGTGTTCGTAGGCGGAGATCTTGCCCACGTTCCGATAAAAGCGGACAAACCAGCGGGTGGCGATGAGAATGGCAATGGGGATGGAAAGGGAGAAGACCAACGAATTCCAGTTGCCGGCATAGGCCTTTCCGGGAATGCCGATAAAGGTGTTGGAGGAAAGATAGGTTCCAAAAAGGCTCAGCCCGATTACCCAACCGGGCAGTCGGCCTCCAGCCTTCATAAAGCCTTCGGAGGTGTTGCTTTTGCGGGAGAACCAAAATCCGATTCCAATGACGAGAGCAATGTAGAGAAAAAGAACGAAGAGATCGAGAGAGTGCATAACGAGCAAAGTGTATTTACCAGAGCCTGGGTTCCTGGCGGATGATCTGCAGGGCCGCTCGCATGCGTTCTCGAACTTCCTGATGCGATTCAGCCGGTTCAGGTTGTCCCTGAGGCCATCCGTTTTTGAGGTCGAACAAGGTATTGTCGGATTGATACTTCCAGCGCTTGTCGCGAACGATGTGAAGAAGCTGGTTTCGGTAGTTCACGGGCGTTTTATATTTCCGCGAGGAATACTCATGCACTCCCCAGGTGTAGGCATAGTTCCGCGTCGATTCTCCCGTTCCCCTGAGGACGGGCGTCAAATCGTGGCCGTCGAGGTGGTTTGGAACTTTCGCCTTCGCCAGGGTAACCACGGTTCGATAAATGTCAGTGAGATCGGTTGGCTGGGCATAGCGTCTACCGCCATCGATCGTTCCGGGCCAGATAGCAAAGAAAGGGACGTTGGCTCCCAGTTCGGTGGGAACATACTTTCCGCCCTTCAGCGATTGACCCTTCCAAGTTGATCGGAGTTCTTTTGCGTCACTGACATTATCGGTTCCGTTATCTGCCGTGAAGAGAAGGAGCGTGTTGGTCGATTGGTCGGTTTCTTCGAGGATGGCGCGAATTTTGCCGACAGTTTCATCAACATAGGTAACCATGTCGGCAAAGTTCTCGACGTCTCCCGTTCTGCAACGATGATGCTCACCGGTCTCCCCATTTTGATCGGTGGGAACAAACGGACGATGGGCGAGGATCATTGGATAGTAGAAAAAGAACGGGGATTCTGTCTCCGCCTGTTCGCGGATGAACTGCAGGGCGAAGTTGCGAAACGCCGCCGGAGAATAGGTCGTGCCGAGCCGGCGACGTTCTCCATCCTGCCAGAGATGGGTATTCCAGAAGAAGTTTCCGATTCCGCGCTCGTCTTCTTCCAGCTGTTCTGGATAATTGAAGGTGCAATAGCGTTGGAAGCCGGCGCGCGTCGGGCCAAACGGTTTCTGTTCCCAACCTCCAAGGTGCCATTTTCCAGCCATTCCGGTTTGGTAGCCTGCTTCGGCCAGCGTATTGGCCAGCGTGGTTTCGGTTCCGAATCGATACTCTCCCCAAGCCATGTAGTTGCGGAAATTGTATTTTCCTGACAAGAGCATATTTCTTGTCGGGCTACACATCGGGGTGGCGTAGCAGATGTCGAACGTGAGGCCGTCGATGGAGAGAGCGTCAATGTTCGGAGTCGGATAGGATTCGCCACCAAGGGCGCCGATTAATTCTCTCCCAAAATCATCAACCAAGATCAGAATCACGTTGGGCCGTTCATCGGCGGCACCCGAAAACGAATGAGCGCCCAATAGGAGGCCGAGTAGGTAGGACAGAAGTCTCATTCAGTGGAATCAAACGTGGAGATGTCTGTCGCTTCCAGCTTGGTGGGATCGATCGTGATGTGCCGAACCTTGGTCCGATTCCAAGTATAAGTCATCTGAACCATCCCATCGCGAGTTTGAATCATGGCAGGGTAGGAGAACTCGCCTTTCTCGCCTTTTTCAACCACAGCAGCAGCTTTCCAGTCGATCCCGTCGTCGCTGATCGCGAGATTGATCACGTTGCGTTTTCCCCAGCCATCTTTGCGGTTTCCTCCCGTGTGATTGTAGAGAAGGAGATGACGCCCGTCGGACAAAGTCAGGCCTTCGATCCCGGAATTGTTGTTGGGCAATGTCGTCGCTTCCAGTTCGCTCCAGGTATTACCGAGGTCCGTCGAAAAGCATTGAACGATCTTCTCATGCTTTGAGCGAAACAACGCCTGAATTTTCCCGTCAGGATGCGTCAGCAAAGTTGGCTGAATCACCTGGAAGGGTTGAGATTCCGGCTCGAGGCGTTTCCACGACTTGCCGAGTTCGGGATGCTCAACGTCAAAGAATCGTTCGAAATGGAACCGCCAGTCGTGATCGTGTTCGGTGGAAGACGGGCATAATACGGTTCCGTTCGGCAGGACGAGAGGCTTGGAGCGAACTGGTCCGTCAATTCCCTCAGGCAGCCGGGCTCGATCGCGGAAGGAGCGTCCCCGGTCGTAGCTACAGATCACTTCTCCCCACCAGTTCTGGGCATTTGGACCAACCTTAAAGAACAGCATCAGCGGAGCATCGCCCGGAGGTTGGAAGAGGACTGGATTCCAGCATGGATGGCGGGCTCCTTGATGTTGCACGCCATCCGCCCAAACCCTGGGTGAACTCCACCCAGACCCATCGTGATAGCTGGACCAGATCGAAACATCAGGATTTCTCTCCTTGGTTCCTCCAAACCAAGCCGCGACGAGCCCACGCGTCGTTTCGACAAGGGTCGATGCGTGACACTGGGGAAACGAAGCTTTCTCATAGATAAAGCTTTCCTGAACTAAGCCGGGGAATCGTGGCGCGGGTATCTCTTTGACCGGGAGGGTCTTCAAGGCTTCGGGAGGGTAGGAGATGCAGTCATCATGCTTGATGAAATAGAGTCTGCCGTTTTCCGCGCCGACGAGCAAGTCGGGCTTCCCGTCCTGGTCGAAGTCACAAGCCGATGGGCTGGAGGTGTGGCCGGCCACATTGCGCTTCGCCAGATTACCGATCTTCTTCAGAACGACTTTTCC
Organism: Verrucomicrobiota bacterium; assembly: GCA_038749915.1. Classification (GTDB taxonomy): domain Bacteria; phylum Verrucomicrobiota; class Verrucomicrobiia; order Verrucomicrobiales; family DEV007; genus JBCDHN01. Next base: position 6,646 of record JBCDHN010000100.1, read on the forward strand.
CTCCCGGTCTTCGCAGTTGCGATACCAGGCTGCGTTCTCCGAGTTAACCAGGATATCAAGCCGTCCATCGCCATCCCAATCCACCACGTCCAGTTTGTAGCGACCGCTCCTCCCCGCGGTTCGGGAGTTGAGCCGGATCGGTTGGTTGTCTTCATCGACGAAGATTCGCGTTTCCGTTCGAGCGCGACTTTGGCAGGTGAGATAGCCTTCCTGATCCAAAATGACGAGATCAAGCTTGCCGTCGCCATCGAAGTCCGTCGCCAAGGGTGTGGTGCGCCACTGGGTTTGGAGATTCTCGGCGAGCGTCTGCCACCAGTAAAACGCGGGCGGAGATTCCTCGGTCCAGAAGGGTAAGGGATGCTCGGTGAAGCCGCTTTCCGTGTTGCGAAGCAATTGGAGTCTCGGCCAGATGGAGTTGTAGATGATGTCGTCCCGCCCATCTTCATCCCAGTCTGCGACAGAAAGAGTCGTGTAACCCCACTTCGCTTCAGCTGGGCCCTGAATGGAACCTGATTCGCCTGCGAGGACGCGAAACTCTTTGCCATCGGCTGCAAGTAGTTCGGGAGCGCTCCACTTGGTGCCTTTGCCGTCGAGGTTTTCGAACACGGCGATGTTCCCGGCGGTGTTGCCACAAACGATGTCCTCGTCACCATCGCCGTCCCAGTCGTGTGCATAAGGAGTGGCGAGCGCCCCGAATTTCAGCGTGTCTGCTTCCTGCTGGAAATAGACAGGTTGAAGAAATTGGGGCACGCCGTTGATCGAGTCTCCCGTGTGTTCGACGAACGCGACGCGACCATCTTCGTCTCCCACAATCAGATCGACATCACCATCGCGATCCCAGTCGATTGCGGTAGGCGTGATCATTTGAAGATGAAGCACGAGTGGTTGCTGATCTGCGCCCTTCAGCTTGAGACCCGAAGCGTAGACCGGAACTTCTCGCGTTCCGATGTTTTGGAAATAGGTGAAGCCATCGAGAAACTCGCCACAGATCAGGTCGAGGTCGCCATCGCCATCAAAGTCGGCAAAGTTCGGGCAAGGCCAGCCGTAGACGTCGATCGGCGAACCGCCCGCTGTAAGCTTGACCGGTTTGTCGGCATACTTGCCTTCATCATTCTCGATCAAATAGACCCAGCCATGGAGCGGGCCATTTTGCCATCGACCCTGTCCGTCATAGGCATGATCCCATTCGTAGTCGCTCCAATCTCCGATCCCGACCATCAAATCCTGATCGCCATCGCCTTCCCAATCAACATACTTCCACATGCGACCCCGCGTTTTCCCCGGGTGAAAGCGTGGCCGATCATAGACCTTTTTGGTCTTGCTCATGTTGCCGGACTTGAAGTCGGTGTATTCAAG
>JBCDHN010000101.1:0-7976 GCA_038749915.1 Verrucomicrobiota bacterium
CAAGAAAAATACCCTTCACCACGGAGGCGGTGGTGCGCTGTCCCAAAGATTCCGCACTGCCACCCACTTTGCTGCCTTCCACCGCGGCCACGAGACCGATCACCAAGGCCATAAACGGGAACTGTAGCGTCCTGATGGCGGGCGACATCAACAAGCCAGCTCAGGAAGTGGAACGCGGTTTTCTGCAGGTGTTAGACTTCTCCGGTACGCCAACAATTCCTTCCGATCAAAGTGGCCGACTGGAACTCGCCGAGTGGATCACCTCGCCCCACAACCCACTTACCGCGCGGGTCATGGTGAACCGAATCTGGATGCACCTGACTGGCACGCCCATCGTGGAGACGATGGACAACTTTGGCACGACCGGGCTGCCACCGAGCAACCAGGAACTGTTGGACTACCTTGCGATCCGTTTTGTTGAAGGCGGCTGGTCGATCAAGAAGTTGATCCGCGAGATCGTTCTCAGTGACACCTATCAGTTGGCTGCGACATTCCATGCTGACAACTATGCGAAGGATCCGGCCAACCAAACCCATTGGCGAGCCAATCCACGCCAGCTCGATGCCGAGGCGCTGCGGGATCAGATGCTGCTCGTGAGCGGACTCCTCGATCGCACGCGGCCAGAAGGCTCGATGGCTTACGAAGCCGGGAATTCTCGACTCGGGCGGGGCAGAGATCAGACGACGACTGAAGACTCTTTCAATACCGCGACGTTCCGAGGTCGCTCGCTCTACCTGCCGGTCTTGCGCGATGCGCTACCCGATGAGCTCGGCCTCTTTGACTTTCCCGATCCTCAAGGAACGGTTGGTCAGCGCAGTACGACCAATGTGGCGCCGCAGTCGCTCCACCTCATGAATAGTGAATTGGTTCAGGTGCAATCTCGGGCGATGGCCCAAGTCTTGACGCGGAATTTTTCTTCCTCTCGGGATCAGGTGAGCAACGCCTTCCTTCTCAGCTACAGCCGTCCGGCGACGAGCACGGAAGTCAATCGCGCTCTCGTGTTCCTGCGTGATTTTGATCCTGGAACTCCGGAGGCTGCGCCACCTCCACCCGCTTCTCAAGGGAAAGGAAAGGGCAAGGGAGGCAAAGGCGGAAAGGGAGGAAAAGCCGGAAAAGGAAAAGGCAAGGGCATGGCTGATGAAGAAGCCGAGTCTGCTCCTGCCACAACGGCTCCCCAAGCTGAACCCATGACCAAGGATGAGGCCAAGCTCGCCGCTTTTTGCCAAGCGCTGATGATGAGCGCCGAATTCCGCACGATTCACTAACCCTTTACCAACTTCCTATCATGTTCAGAAACGATATCACTCGCCGCGACGCCGTCCGCACCATGTCTTCCGGACTTGGGGGGATCGCCCTCAGTACCTTGATGGCCGAGCAAGCCAGAGCCGCAGGTTCAGGACCTCTCGCCTCCAAAAAGGGCCACCACCAGACCCGCGCCAAGAGTGTCATCTACCTCTCGATGCGTGGCGCCCCTTCCCAGGTTGACACCTTCGACTACAAACCTCAACTGACGAAAGACACCGGCAAGGAAGGCAAGTATGGGGGCAAAAAGCTACTCGGCACGCCTTTCAACTTCAGCCAACATGGTCAGAGTGGCCTCTGGATCTCGGATTTGTTTCCGAACGTCGCCAAACACGCTGACGACCTCTGCATCCTCAACGGAATGCACCAGGACAGCTCCAATCATCAGCCTGCAGTTACCGCGACGCACACGGGCAGTCTGAACTTCATTCGTCCATCGATGGGGGCCTGGGCGCTTTACGGATTGGGCACGGAAAATACCAATCTACCCGGCTACATCGTCCTCGGAGGAGGTCAGAAGGGTGACTATGGCAGCGCCTTTCTTCCCGCCTACTACCAGGCAACGATGATCGGCGATAAGACACCAACGTCAGGACCTCCGCGCGTTCCCAACATTCGCAACTCCAAGATGGATGCGACAGCCCAGCGGACTCAGCTCGACTTCGTCCAATGGTTGAACGGCAACCAGCTCGAGCGCGATGTCCACTCTCCCATGACCGAAGGCATGATTCAATCGGCCGAGCTCGCGTATCGCATGCAGACCTCCATGCCGGAATTGCTCGACTATCAGAACGAATCACCTTCAACGGTGGAAGCCTACGGCCTCAACACCAGTGGTACGGCGAACTTCGGCAAGCAATGCCTGCTCGCTCGCCGCATGGTTGAGCGTGGGGTGCGCTTCGTCGAGATTGTCCACAGCAACTGGGATCATCACGACAAGCTCAAGGAGAACCTGGAGAACACCTGTGGCCAGACGGACCAGCCGATCGCAGCTCTGCTTGCCGATCTCAAGCAACGAGATCTTCTCAAGGACACCCTCATTCTCTGGGGCGGCGAATTTGGCCGAACGCCTCAGGGGGAAGGCGATGGACGTGGGCACAACTCGAAAGGCTACACGACTTGGATGGCCGGTGGTGGTGTCAAAGGTGGCATGACCTATGGCAAAACGGATGAGCATGGCTACGAAGCGGTCGAGGGCCGGATGCACCTTCACGATTGGCACGCCACGATTCTGCATCTGCTAGGCTTGAATCACGAGGAACTGACCTACCGCTACGCGGGACGCGATTTTCGCCTAACCGACGTTCATGGCTATGTGCCGGAGGAGATTTTGGCCTAGGCTTGCGTTTTTGGTGAGCATTCCCATTGGTAGTTCATGGCCCATGATCACCTGAACCCCAACCCAGAGCCATGAGCGCACTACGGTCCGTTCTCGAAACCCGTCGCACGATGATGCGCCCGTTTCAGATATCTGATGCAGAGGAGTCCTATTCATGGCTCGGGGATCCCGAGGTGATGCGATACATTCCGTTTGGAGCGGACTCGTGCGTCGCAGACACGGTCGAACGGATCGACCGTTATATTCAGCATCAGAACCGCCATGGTTTCAGCAAATGGGTCATCGCTGATCGTGATTCACAGAAGCTGATAGGGGATGCAGGTCTTTTCCATTTGCCGGATGGTCGACGCATTGAACTGGGTTATCGATTGGCATCTTCCTATTGGGGACAAGGATTAGCTACTGAAGTGGCCCGGAGTTGGATTGAGGTTGCCAATGAGTTCGTGAAGGATTCAACCTTGTACGCTTTTGCTCATCCAGAGAACGCGGCCTCACTTCATCTCCTCAGAAAACTGGGATTCCACTTCCTCGGGAATGAGACCTTCTATGAAATCGAGGCTCCCTTGTTCGAGCTTGATCTCGAAACCCTTGGCTGGATCTAGCCTAAGGGTTCTCGCCTTCGGGCGCCGACGCATCCACCAACACCCGGATCACATCGAAAGCTCTGCGCGAGCCTGCGAAATCCACGGTGAGCGTCCGCATGTCGTCGCTTAGTTCGAATCGGTCTCCTTTCTGATCGCCGCTCAACTCCAGTTCGCGCCGGGGATGTTTTTCGCCCACCTTACGGCTGGAGAACACGCCAACGCTGGCCAGGAACTCATTGCTGGAAACGATGAGGCCGGCGATGGGCTGATCAAAGGTGATCGTGCCGGAGAGGCGGATGGGAAAGCGACGCGGAGCGAGTTCCTCGGGCCGGTAGTGCAGAATATAACTTCGCAACGGGGTTCCCGCCGGGATTTCAGCAGGCGTAAGATCGTCCGGGACGACCACGGCTCCAGGTTTCGATGCATTCACCTTGAGTGAGCGAGCCAGTTTCATGCGATAGCCGTCGGGCGCAACAAAGGCGTGGTCGTCGCTCGAGTGCAGCGGCAGGCGGCGGGGCCAGGGCGGGGCGAGTTCGAACGCGCCATCCGAAGACTCGATTCCGGTGGAGACGGGCCAGAGTTTTTCATACGGCGTGGTGTCGAGGCTGACGGATTCAACTTTATGGTCCGGTGTGACGATGACTTCCTGTCCTTCGGTGAGGAGTTTGCGGGTGCCGGATTCCGGTTCCTCAACCTCGACCTCGCCATCGAAGACTGAGACGTGGGAAGTGCCATCAAGGCCAAGATGAACGCCGAAGGCCGTACCCAAATCGGTGATCTGCGCGGTGGGCGTATCGACCCGGAAACCCTCCGCACCGGGCGGAACGTTGGCGGTGAGAAGTCCGGTGCTGAGCAGCATGAGATCCTCTTTCACCAGCTCGAACTGCGCCGGGCCCTGCAGCGTGACCTCCACGCCACTGTCGAAGAGCATTCGAAGCATGCCGGTGTCGAGCTGGATCAGACCTGCGCCCCGGCGCTGGCCGACTTCCAAATCGGTTTCTTCCACCCGAACGATGGTGACGAAGTCGGGGCTGCTGCTTTGCGACACCTGCCAAATCCCAAGCGCGAGAACGATCGCGGCCGCCGCCGCGCCCGCCGCGGCAAGCCATGGAATGGGAAATGGCACGATTTTCTTCGCCTCAGCCTTCATCGCGCTCATTTCGCTCTGGAGCCGATCGTGCAGCATCGAGGCTCGGGCGAACTGACTGGCATTGGCGGGATCAGCCTTGATCCAGGTTGCGAGCTCGTCCATTTCATCCCTGGTCAGTGTCTCATCCAGGTAAGCGCTGATTTTCTCTTCCATGGCGGCGTTGTTCATTAGCTCAGTCCCTCCGCTGCGGCCTTGCGCTCAACGCATTGGCGTAGTTGTTCCCGAATTCGTTGCAGCGCTTTTCGCACCGCCGTTCCAGGTAAGCCAAGCGATTCACTGATGGATGCCGGCTTCAGCTCGTCCTGATAACGCATCTCGCACAATTGCCGGCCACGACCGTCGAGCTCCCGGACGCATTCCTGAAGGAAGTCCATTTTCTGCAGCTCCTCGGCAGGCTCGTTCACAAACGCGGATTCGACACAGGCCACGGTTTCGTCATCGAAAACAAGCCGTTCCTGATCACGTTTGCGCTTGCGGAGATAGGTCTTGAACTGATTTCGAGCCACGCCGAGCGCCCATTGCTCAAAGGGCCGTTTCGGATCGTAGGATTCGAACGAATCAAAAACCGCCACCGCGATCTCCTGCATCAAATCATCTCGATCGCGGAAATCCCGCAATACCGAGGTGACGAACGCAGCGATGCGCGGCTGAGCCAGCGTCCAGAGACGGGTGACTTGTCGGGTGGATTCGTCCATTTACCGGTCACTTAAACCTGAATGCCATTTTGTGACTTCTTTTTTTGAGTGCTCCCCATTTTTCCGACTTCACCAATCCGCAAAAGTGGGATGGACAATTCAGTGGAATCAGCCTTCTTGAGCCATGTCCCAACCCCCTTTTGTTTTGTCCCGCTTTCTTGGTCTCATTTTGTCGTTGGCGATTGCCGGCCAAGCCTATCCTTCTGAAAAGCCGAACATCGTGGTTTTTCTGGTCGATGACATGGGGCTGATGGATTCCTCGCTGCCCTTCCTTACCGATGAAGAGGGCAACCCGGAACGACATCCGCTCAACGATTTCTATCGCACTCCGAATATGGAGCGGCTCGCAAAGCGGGGCACGAGGTTCAGTCAGTTTTACGCCATGAGCGTCTGCTCGCCAACCCGGGCATCGATCATGAACGGCCAGACCTCGGCTCGCCACACCACCACCCAGTTCATCAAACCGGAAAGCAAGAATACCGGGACGCTCGGGCCTGCGGATTGGAAGTGGGAAGGTTTCACGGACGGCGACGTTACCCTGCCGGCGCTGCTTCGCGAAGCTGGCTATCATACCATCCATGCCGGGAAGGCTCACTTTGGTCCCAATGACTCCTATGCTTCCGATCCCACGAATCTGGGTTTCGACGTCAACATTGGAGGTTGTGCCTATGGTCAGCCCGGCAGTTTTCTTGGCACAGAGCACTTTGGCTGGGCCAAGAAAGGCCGCGAGAAACGGGCTGTGCCAGGGCTCGAAAAGTATCACGGTCAGGACATCTATCTGACGGAAGCGCTCACTCTCGAAATCAACGCCGCGATCAGCAAAGCGGTGGAGGAAGAGAAACCATTCTTTGCCCACATGTCTCATTATGCGGTGCATTCGCCGTTCCAGACCGATGTCCGTTTTGCCGCCAATTACAGCGAGACTCCCGAGAAGAAGCTCGCCAGTTTCGCGACGATGATCGAGGGAATGGACAAGTCCCTTGGCGACATGCTCGACCAGCTTGAGGAACTGGGAATCGCGGAGAATACCCTGGTTATGTTTCTCGGTGACAACGGCACCGATGCTCCAGCCGGTGGCGTCCATGAAATCGCCTGTTCCGCGCCACTGCGGGCCAAGAAAGGGACTCACTATGAGGGTGGAATGCGGGTTCCCTTCATCGCCGCCTGGGCGAAGCCGAATCCGAAGAACGGCTTTCAGAAAGAACATCCCATTGCCGAGGATGTGATCAATTCGACCGACATAGGGGCGGTGTATGATGTCTTCACGACCGTGCTGGAGGTCGCTGGAGTGGCCAAACCCGAGAATCACGTTGTCGACGGGATGGATCTGATGCCGCTATTTTCTGAGGCGAGTGGTAGTGCTGCAGACCGGGAGTTTCTGATGCATTTTCCCCACAGCCATCGCAGTTCCTACTTTACCGCTTTCCGCAAAGGCGATTGGAAGCTGGTCTATCATTACGACAAACCTTCTGGGCCGGTGAAGGAACAGATCGAGCTTTTTCATTTATCCGAGGATCGGGAGGAGTCGAAGAATCTGGCGCAGACCAATCCGGAAAAGCTGCAGGACATGATGCAGGCCATGAATGCCTCATTGCAGGAAGCCAGTGCTCAGTTCCCGGTTGATAAAACGAGTGGGGCACCCCTCAAGCCGACCTTGTAAAAATCGAGTTCTCAAGACCTCTTTTTCAAGATCAGTTCACCAGTTGGTGATGGGCGGTTGATGCAACCCTCCGGAAGGTATCGCTGATGGTGAGGGCAACGATCACGTCCTTCAACCCGCCTTGGTCGGCCACCTCCACGAGTTCCCGAATCGTGTTCTCATCGTAAGGCTCAAGATGACGCCCAAGAGCATAGGATAGCAGGTAGCGCACAAAGCCGTCGTGGAAGTCTTGCCGACGATCACCGAGGGCGTCCTTGAACTGCACGATGCCGGTGTAGTGGTATTCGTTCATCAGAGTGCCACCGGCATCGACGGGAAAGTCGCGGTTGCCATAGTCTGCTCGCCAAAGTCCGATGGGGTTGAAATTTTCTAAGGGAAAACCAAGCGGATCAATTCGGGTATGACATCCGGAGCAGCCGGTTTGATTGCGGTGAAGTTCCAGTTTGTCGCGAAGAGACAGCCCGGCTTCCTGCATTGCTCGATCATCTGAACCCAGTTCATCAACGGCCGCAGGTGGGGGAGGGGGCGGCCGATTGAAAACGACCTCGGCAACCCAGGCACCTCGGTAGACTGGGCTGGTTCGAAGCGGAAGGGATGTCAGGGTCAGGGTACTGCCCATGCAGAGAATCCCGCCGCGGATCCGATTGGGTAATTCACAGCGAAACCAACGACTCTGGTCGAGACGTTTGCGGCCGTTCTTGTCGACCGATTCCGATGCGGCGAGATGTTCCGCAAAGTTCGATTCGAATCCGTAGTAATGGATTAAGGCTGGGTTGAGCCAGGTGAAGCCGGGATCGATCAGGTCGAAAAGAGGCCGATTTTCAATCAGACAGGTTTCGAAGAGCAAGAGGGCTTCCTGAAGCAAGGGGGCAGCCATCGTAGTCTTGCCCATCGGGCCACCGTAAAACTCGGAGAATCGTCGTTGGTTAGGCTGTGAGCCGAGCAGCACGTTGAGTCGCAACCACTGGTAAGCAAAGGAGTCGGAAAGTTCTTTGGACTTCGGGTCCTTCAGCATTCTCCGGGCCTGCTTTTCGATGCCCTCGGCTGTGCTGAGCTCACCCGATTCAGCTGCGGCGAAGAGTTCATCGTCAGGCATTGTCGCCCAAAGGAAATAGGAAAGGCGATTGGCGATCTCAAATCCGTCCAGAGAACGAGTGGGACCATCGTGATCAGATCCCTGTTTCTCGTTGAGCAGAAGAAATTCAGATGAGGTGAGGATGGCGCGAATCGTTTCTTTGAGGGCATC
>JBCDHN010000102.1:0-7944 GCA_038749915.1 Verrucomicrobiota bacterium
CCCGCCAGGTCGATCAGGGTGGAGGCGATATCGCTGTTCAGCGCCATCTCGGGAAGGACCCGACCTTGTTTCGCTTCAGCGAGTCTTGGATCATAAACGACGAGTGGTATGCGAAGAGACTGCTCATAATGGGTCCACTTTCCGGCGAAGCCACGATCACCGAGGTAATAACCATTGTCGGCCGTGTAGATGATCACGGTGTTGTCAGCGATTCCCTGTTTCTCCAACTGTTCGACGAGCCGACCGACAACGTGATCAATCCCGCTTAGCATCCGGAGATAAGCACGCATGTTGGTTTGGTACTTCTCCGGAGTATCCCAACGCCAGAAGAAGCGCTGACGATTGATGGACTCCTTCAGAAAGTCGGGCTGGGATTCGTAAATGGCCGGATTGTTGAGCGGTGGCAGCGGCATCTCCTCGCCTTCATACATCCCGTCGGTAACCTTGGGCCAGGGGAAGTGACCGATGCCGGGACGCCTGTCCCCGTCCTCCGCGTGGGTGGCGTTGAAACTAAGCTGGAGACAGAAAGGCTGCCCAGCGGGTTGTTCCTTCAGAAACTCGATGCCCCAGTCGCCGAGGATCTGGGTTTCATGACGGGTGGTGCCGTCGTCCAATTTTTTGAAGTAGGGCTTTCGTCCGATCTTGCGGCGCACATCGAACATGAGATGGGCTGATTCGCTGGCAATGCTGACGTGTTCCTTGCCGAGGTGACCGGTGCGGTAGCCAGCTTTTTTCAACACCGCAAAGTAGGACGTTTTGCACAGGTCAGGATCGAGTGGGCCCGGCTTTGCACGGTAGAGATGTTTGCGCTCATAACAGCCGGTAAATAGGCTGGCGCGACCGACCCAACAAGTGGAGGTGGAGACAAAGGCGTTCTCAAATCGCACGCCTTCTTTGGCGAGCCTGTCGATGTTTGGGCTTTGCACGATGGGATGTCCGGCGCATCCGAGCGTGTGGTTCCGCTGGTCGTCAGCATAGAGTAGAAGAATGTTAGGCTGCGATCCGGGTGCGTTGGAGGTAGCGGCTTGATTTTTGGGCTTTTTTTCCTTCTTGGGGGCGACCTCCTTGACCTGGTTCACTTGGCGTTGTTCGGGGACATACCATTCCTCCAACAGGGCGCTGAGTTCCTCGACCCGCTTCGGATTCTTGGCGGCCAGATTGATCGTCTCTCCCGGATCGCTCTCGAGATCATAAAGCTGGGCTTCACCTCCCTGTGGTGGATACTTCATCTTCCCGGGATTGCCGTCGTAGGAAAGGAGGAGCTTGTCGTAACCCTGGATGACCCATCGGTAGAGGAGGGAAGCCTGGGGGTTCTCGATGTCGGCGATGTCATGGGCGAATGACTCACCAAAGAGGGTATCGCGGTCGATGGTGTCTCCGCTCGTAAGCTCGGGTAGTAGATCAAGCCCCGGAAAGTCGTGAGGTCCTTGGGCACCGACAGCGGCGAGAATCGTCGGTATGATGTCTAAGGAAGAACAGAGTTCCGGGCGGTCGGCTGCCGGTATCGTTCCCGGCCAACGGAACATGATCGGGTTGCGGGTGCCACCTTCATTGGGGCTGCGCTTGGAGCGTTCCGCATAGCTGCCTTTTTCGGTTTGAATCCAGCCGTTGTCGGTCACGTAAACGATGAGGGTGTTTTCAGTGACGCCGGCGTCGTCGAGTTTTTCCATCAGTTGACCGCAGGTCTCGTCGAGCCACTCGCAGTTGGCATAATATCTGGCGATGCGTTCGTGGATGCCTTTGGCCAAATACTTGTCGAGCAGTCGCTGAGGCGGATTGTGAGGGGTGTGGGGAAGAAAGGGCGCATACCAGATGAAGAAGGGCTTTTCGTCAGCGACGGTGCGATCAATGAAATCGAAGACCGGTTCCATGCCCTCGCGACCGATCTTGAGTCCGTCGTCGCCATGGCGTCCGCCTTTGTCGGGATAGCCGCGGGTCATACCTTCGGTGAATCCACCGCGTTGGAAGGAGCCTTCCCACCACTTGCCGCTCTGATGGCTGACATAGCCCTTGTCCCCGAGCCATTGGGCAATGGATCCGGTTTTGTCGATGTTAGAGATGAGCAATTCCCGGGCGCTTTTCCCGGCCTTTTCCGCGTGGGCTTTGTTCTGAGGCGTGTTGGCCGGATCATTGCCGGTGATTTTGTTCTGGTGGGAATAGAGTCCCGTCGCCAGGGTCATGAGGGCAGGTCGGCAGAGGGCGGTGGGAACGTAGCCGCGCCGAAACAGGGCACTCTCCGAGGCAAGTTGATCGAGGTTGGGCGTCTCAATGTGAGGATGGCCCATGAAGCTGTAATCCGTGTAGCTCTGATCATCCGAGAGGATCAGGACAACGTTGGGTGGTTTGGTTTCGGCGGATGCCATCCAGGGGGCCGCGATGAGGAGAAGGCAGGCCAGAGCTGGGAAGAAAGGTTTTGTCATGGAGGATGCGGTTTGTGGTGTTCTTTAGAAGGGCTTGGTTGGAAGCCAGGTTGTACTCAGGAGGTCAAAACAAGGGTTCGCTCATTTCATCGTTGAGTGTTTTCCAAATCTCAATCAGCTCGGCGAGACGATCAGGGTTGGTCGCCGCGAGGTTGTTCGCTTCGGAGACATCGTTCGAGAGATCGTAAAGCTCCCACTTCGCATTGCCCGGTTCGAGTCTTTTGCCCATGCGCACGACTTTCCAATCTCCGTGACGCAGAGCGGTCTTCCCGCCCTGACGCCAATAAAGGGTTTCGTGGGGAGCTTCCGAGGTTTCTCCGGTCAGATAGGGAATCAGATCCACACCTTCAACCTGTTTGGGCGTGGTGACTCCGGCGCTATTGGCGGCGGCGGTCGCAAAAATATCGTAAGAGGTGACGGGCTTGTCGTAAACCTGACCGGTTGGGATGCTACCTTTCCATTGAACCATGAACGGGACCCGAATCGCACCTTCATACATCTGCCCCTTGGATCCCCGTAAGGGCAGGTTTGAGGAGGTCAGTTCCAGGGTCGGGCCGCCGTTGTCGCTCACGAAGAAGACCATGGTATTCTCTTCCAGGTTCGACTTCCGCAGTTGTTCCAGAACCGCTCCGACGCTGTCATCCATGTTCGCCAGCATCGCGGCGAAGATGCGGCGATGGATATCCTCGATGTGGGCGAACTTTTCCATGTAGGCATCCGCGCCTTGAAGCGGGCTGTGGACCGCGTTGTAGGCGAGATAGAGAAAGAAGGGTTTGTCGTCGTGGCGATCGATGAAATCGACCGCTTCGCGGGTCAAAGCATCGGTGAGGTATTCGGTTTCAACCACCGGTTGTCCGCCACGAATGATGGGGTTGTTGGCGTCGTAATCCGGTTCGTTCCGTCCCAGTTTATTGTGATAATGCAGTCCGCCCTGTCCCATCCAGACGCCCTGCGCTCCTCCGAGGAGCGTCTTGCGGCGCAACAAGGTGGTTACACCTTTGTAGGGAGGCGGGACGAAGTAGTGGCCTTCGTGCGTGAAGCCAAAAAACTCGTCGAAGCCGTGACGGAAAGGATGATACTTGGCCGTTCCGCCCTGATGCCACTTACCGATCAGGCTGGTGGTGTAGCCCGCATCATGCAGGGCCTCGGCAATCGTGATCTCTGCAGAAGGCAACCCGAAGCCGGGTTCCTCATTAAGCGCACCTGTGGGATTGAACTCGTAACCGAAGCGGGTCGGGGTGCGCCCGGTGAGCAATCCGGCCCGGGAGGGACTGCAGTTGGGGCCGGCCACATATCCAGCGGTAAATCGCACGCCATTGTTCGCGATCGAATCGATATGGGGAGTCGGGATTTCCGGATTCCCCTGGCAACTCAGTTCGCCATAGCCAAGATCGTCGGCGAACAGGATGACGATGTTGGGTTGGCTGCCGGATGATGAAGCAATGGAGAACGCGATAACGGTGCCCAACAGGAATGCGGGCCAAAGTCGATTTCTGGTTTTCATGGGGGTTTTGTCTTCGGTCTAGTTCATGAACATTTCGTGTTCGGGATCACCTCCGGAGATGAAATACGCGAGCAAGTCGAGAATGTCATCCCAAGTCAGGCGTCGCGGTGCGTTGTGCCTTGGCGAATGAAGTGATGAGAAGCAGGGGAATCTTCATGGATGTGAAAACATTGCGGGCGCGACAAGTGGGAGAGACCGCCTTCAAGCATGAGATCCTCACTGCTTGCGGATTCTGCCGTTCTTTTTTCGATTTTCTCGGTTTTCGAAAAATTCCTGGCAGAATCGGCTGCGATGAGAGATGTACTCCCATGGAGCCCAAATCTTCGGAAAAAGGAAGCCAACTCCTTCAAGTCTTCGCTCGGCACAATCGGGAACTCCGCGCCTATTCCCGATTGATTTTGCCGTCGGTCGATCCGATTGACGATGTCATGCAGGAAGCCAGTGTCGTCATCTGGGAAAAACAGGAACAACTTCGGCACGAAGACGAGTTTCTCCCCTGGGCAAAGACCATTGTTCGCAATATAAGCTTCCGCCATCGTCGCAAATTGATCAGCGACCGTCATGTCTTCGATGATGAGTTGCTCGAACGGATCCTGAATGAAGAAGAAGCTGAGCAGGGTCAGGAAAAGGAGAGTTCCAGAGAATATGGCGCTCTGCTGGCTTGTCTCGAAAAGCTTCCCGACGACCGGCGACAGCTCATCCTCGCCCCCTACGGAAAACCCGGCTCGGTAAAGGAACTGGCCGAAAAATCGACCCGGTCACCCAACAGTCTCTACAAGCTGCTGCAGCGACTGCGGAGCAAGCTCGTTCGCTGCGTGGAAACAGAACTCAAAGCCACACCCGCCTGATCATGGAACCTGCGCGACTGGAAGAACTCACCCAAAAATACGTGCTCGGGAACATCTCGAAGGACGAGCGTGATGAGCTGGCTGGTTATCTTGCACAAGAAGGATCGAAAGCGGAACGCGACCATTTCCGGCTTGCCCTGAAGACCGATGCCTATCTTCAAGAGGCAGCTGCGGAACTGGAGCAAGAAGCCGCTCCACCGAAATTCCTGACGATCGAGCGAAGCCTCTGGGCCATCGGAGGTCTGGCTGCGGCTTTGGTTGTCGGTTTGATCACCTGGGCCCTCGCGCCCGTTCCTGGTCCCACCGGGGTGGCGACTGTTCACCGGACGGAAGGTCAGGCCCACTCCAATGATGTCCCCGCGCTCATGACGGGAGACTTCCTCCAAAAAGATGATCGCCTCACTGTTACCGATGGCTTGGTCGAGCTCGTCTTCAAAGACACCGGAGTTCACGCCGTTGCCTCTGCCCCGTTGTCAATGACGTTGCAGGGCCCTGATCGTGTCTTCCTTCACGAAGGAGATTTGAAACTCACGGTTCCGCCTCAGGGAATCGGGTTCATCGTGGAAACCGAGGAACGCGAGATCACCGATCTGGGTACCAGCTTTGTCGTTACCGCGAAGCAGGAGCGCTCGCATGTTCTCGTGCTCGATGGCCTCGTTTCCATTGGGCCAAAAGACGATGTTGGACAGCAATTCATGGTTGCCGGAGAAGCTGCCACCTTCGGGCAACGTGGAAACATGGCGCTTCTCCAGAAGAAGGTTAGCAAGATGCCCGAGTTTCCCCAGAGTTGGTCCATTGCTCCGGGAGTTCCCAGTCTGGAAAGCAGTCTCCACGCCTTCCCGAAGGCCCAGCTTCCCCTTCCAAGTGAGAAGCAGGATCTGATCGGCCAGCGATTTCTTCCCTTGGTGCGATCGGGGTTCCGCGACAACGCGTCCCTGCGGGGGCTCCGCACCGAGCCCCTTCCCTTGCTCAGCTGCATCGCTGGCGCTTATATTGACTTCGGAGAAAAAACAGGGCTGGATCCCACCACGGTTGCACGTTCGGGATGGATCGCCTGGTACCGCGGCAATCTTCGACCACCGGCGCCCGGTCGCTACCGTTTCGTTGGTTATGCCGACAACCACCTTCTCGTTTCCGTCAATGGCGAACCCGTCTTTGAGGGGGGACGTTTCGACTCGGCATTCCGGGAAAACTCGGTCGTCGCCCGGCACAATTTTCCCGCCTGGCCTTGCCTCAACTCCCTCGCCGGTTTTGCTGCGGGGCCCTGGTTTGAAGTAGGTTCTGATCCCATCGATTTCGACCTCCTGTTTGGTGAGCGAAAAGGGAACCTTACCTACGCGCTTTTGCTGATCGAGCGCGAGGGAGAAACCTATGAGGAAACCTCCTGGGGTCAGCCCAAATGGCCCTTGTTTCTCACCCGGGCTCCGACGACCGCCCAACGCGAGGAGCTGGTGAAGCTACAGGGATTCCTCGACGAAAAGTTGCTCGGTGGATTCTCGGTGAACGAGGAATCCATCTGGGAAATTGTTCCCTGAGATTCGACGAACTTAAGGAGTGTCTGAAAATCGGCTGAACGGCCAAATGATTGAGAAGGCCCGACGGGCCGAGAAATGCCAGCCCGGGACAAAGGAGCAAAGCGACTGCGGTCCCGGGTGAACGGAGCAAATCCAGATGCGTCCTGAAAGGGCGCGACAAGAGTTGTCTCGGCCATTCAGGCCTCAAAATTAGGGAGGTCGATTTTCCCAGGGTGGCGCTCGGATCCTCGCTTGCCCTGGGCTGACATATCTCGGCCCGTTGGGCCTCCGCTCCCGAGACCGACTTTTGGAACGCTACTTAGACTAGGCGAGAATCTCTTTCACGACGTCTCCATAGACATCTGTGAGCCGGAAATCCCGGCCAGCGTAGCGATAGGTTAGCTTCTCGTGGTTCAAGCCTAACAAGTGCAGAATCGTAGCATGCAGGTCATGCATGTGAACCTTGTCCTGCTGCGCGAAATAGCCGAACTCGTCGGTGGCGCCATGGCTGTAGCCGGATTTGACGCCTGCGCCGCTGAGCCAGACGGTGAACCCGGCCGGGTTGTGATCGCGGCCATCTTTTCCCTGGGCAACCGGTGTGCGACCGAACTCAGTGCCCCAAACGATAAGGGTATCGTCCATCATCCCGCGCCGCTTGAGATCGGTGAGGAGAGCGGAAATCGGCTGATCGACTGCGAGCGCGTTTCGGGTGTGTCCCTTGACCAAGCCGCCGTGCTGATCCCAGACATAAGGCGTGCTAACCTGGATGTAGCGAACTCCAGCTTCACAGAACCGACGTGCGAGGAGGCACCGATGGCCGAAGTCCTTGGTCTCCTTCTGATTCATCCCGTAAAGTTCCCGGGTCGATTCGGATTCCTTGGAGATATCAATGAGATCAGGTGCGATCCCCTGCATGCGGAACGCCATTTCATAGCTGCGAATGACGCCGTCGATTTGGGAATCCTGCGTTTGAGTGAGATGCTTTTGATTGATGTGACTGAGCAGATCCAGCTGCGACCGTTGATCCTGGCGCATCATCTCCGGATTCTGCAGGTATTGAATCGTGGCATCCGCCGTTTTGCTGGAGGAATGGCCCAGGGCGGTTGCCTGGTGATGGGCGGGAAGAAACGCCGAGCCGAAATTGCGTGCGCCGCCATGACCGGCCGGTGGAGTCACGCTGACAAACGCGGGTAGGTTGTCGTTTTCTGATCCAAGTCCATAACTGACCCAGGAACCGACCGAGGGCCGCAGCAGGTTGTCGCTGCCGGTGTGGATCATGGCGACCGCCTGTCCGTGCGAGGTGCCGCGGGTGTGCATTGATTTGATGAAGCACAGATCATCCGCGTGTTTTGCGAGGTGCGGCCAGAGCTCGCTGATCCAAGCACCGCTTTGGCCGTGCTGCTCGAATTTCCAGCTCGTGTCCATGACGACGCCGTTGCCCGCCTTGTCCTTCAACGAGACGTCAAGGTTGTCGACCCCCTTGATCGGGAGAGGTTTGCCGTTGTACTCGGTCAGCATCGGCTTCGGATCGAAGGAATCGACCTGAGACACACCTCCGTGCATGAAGAGGAAAATGACGCGCTTGGCCTTTGCAGTATGGTGTCGTTTCGAGACCGAAAAGGGAGAGTTTGCCGCACTGGCGATTTGCTGGGCAAACG
>JBCDHN010000103.1:0-7929 GCA_038749915.1 Verrucomicrobiota bacterium
ACATGCAGTGCCCATAACGCTCGCAGACGCTTTGGAGACGTGGTCGATGCTTTCAACATCTCACGAAGCCACAATCCTGCCTCAGGATCCAGCTTCCCGCTTGCCGCGCGCATTTGCAGATTCAGCCGAGCCGCGCGCACATACCAATCGTTCGCGTGGCCCTGCATCGCCACCAGGGCAGAGTCCGGCAAGGCACCAACGTTCGGCCGCTCAATCGGTTTCACCCCTTTCGGCATGAGGCGATAGATCCGGCCGCTGTCCGGGAAGTTAATTTTGTTCCCGCAAATATCGGTGTCGTGCCAATCGAGAATGTAAACACCTCCGTCCGGACCGATTTCTACACTGAAACCCACCCAGGCAAGATCATTCGTTGTCACAAAATCCTCACCGTGACTTCCTATATAACTGGAACCCTTCCGGTGCATCACATCGGTCAGCACCTGATGCTGATGGATGCTGCACATGAAGAGTTGATCACGAAAGCTGGGCGGAAACACATCGGCCAAATAAAATCTTGCCCCGCCGTGGGCAGAGAGGTGGGTGTGATCACGAATGGTCGTGATATAATCGTACACATAGGGATTGATGTGCGCCTTGCTCTGCTTGTGATAGTAACCACCCTGTACGATATGAAAGAGGTGTGGTATAACACAGCAGGTGGCAAACCCTTGACCGACGTCATTAAAGTCGAACCCCCAGGGATTCGACAGCCCCCTGGCAAACACCTCAAAACGTTTTTTTGTCGGATGATAGCGCCAGATTCCGCCATCGATGAAGAGCCGATCCTTGTCCGTCGCTCCCGGCAAGCCAACCATCGATGAAGTGAACACGCCATGGCAGCCGTAAAGCCAGCCATCCGGGCCCCAGATAAAGCTGTTGAGCGTTTCGTGCCGATCTTGAATTCCCCAACCATCGAGCAATACCTGCGGCTCTCCATCCGGCCGATCGTCACCATCTGCATCCGGAATGAAGAGCAAATTCGGCGGTGTGCCGACGAACACGCCACCAAAACCAACCGCAATCCCAGAGCTGAAGGTGAGTTGATCGGTAAAGAGCTTTTTGGTGTCGAACACGCCATCACTATCCGTGTCCTCAAAGATCTGGATTCTCGTCAGCGGCTTTTCGTCTTTGTGATTTCGGCGATCGATATAGTTGTAGTTCTCCACCACCCAAACGCGACCACGATCATCAAAGGTGAACGCAATCGGTTCGCCGATGTCGGGCTCGGCAGCGAATATATCGATTTGAAATTCACCCGGAATTTCCATCTTGGCGACGGCTTGTTTCGGGGTGAGGAACGGGGCGTCACTGGTTTTATGTTGTTTGAACTGGGGCACAACCGGACCAGCAGCAAAGAGGGCGATTGCCCATAGAAGAGGAGTTTTCATTTTGGCAAATCGACTTGTTCGGTGGTTTGGAGGTATTTAACGAGGTCCAACACCTGAGCATCTTGCAAGGTGGGGAGTAGTCCTTCCGGCATCATGGAAAGGGGCGATACGTCACGTTTCGTAATGTCACTCTTCAGAACGGTCGACGTCTGGCCAACCATCTTCAGTACGATCCGCTGATCGTCTTCCTGCGCCACCGTTCCGCCCAGCACTTGTCCCTCTTTCGTGTGCACCGTAACCAGCTGGTATGCCTCGGGAATATCAGCGCTTGGATCAAGCATGTTCAGCAAAATGTAACTGAGATCGGCACGATTCGAGCCAGTTAAATCCGGCCCGAGTTCTCCACCCTGACCATAGAGCTTGTGACAGGCGGAGCAAGACGCGGTGTAAACCAACCGCCCCTGCGAAACATCCGCCTTTGCCAAATTCTCGGTGGTCAGCAGCTTCGTGTAGCGCGCCATCAGCTCAGCCTTATCCTTCGACATTTCATCCAAATCACCAAACACATCCGTGAATTTGCTTCCCAGCATGGTGGATAGCGGTCGGGCCACGTGAGCCGGAATATCCTCCTTCGATACCTGTCCCTTCTTTAACGCGACCAGCAATCCTTCGGCGTAGTTCTTGCGCATGGCGAGAGTCTCGATGGCCGCACGTCGGGCGGCAGGATCAAAGACCGCATAACGATTGAAGAACAGGGTTGGCGCCCGGTCGTCGTTAATCGCACCAAAAGCACGAATCGCTGCTATCCGCATCGGAGGATCATCCAGTAACTGCCGTAAAATATCCTTCACCTGTGGGTTGCGCTGGGTAACCAGTGTTCTCAGCAAGACGTTTCGTTCTTCAGTTGGAGTCGATTTGTCCTTAAGTTTTGCGAGAGCGCGTTCGGCGGCTTTGGCATCTCCAAAGACTTGATCAAGCTGCTGAACCATGCTGCGTATTTTACCGTTACCCGAATTGCTCAACTTAATGCTCACCGCGTTCCATCCCATTGGTTTCGCGACGGAACCCCGCCCTTCAAGACCACGAACGATACCGCGCAACAATCCTTCCTGCGCTGCGGCATTCTGAGCTTGACCCAGTGTTTTGGTCAGGAGATCAAGAGTCGCGGCTGAGTCCAGCCTGGAGAGCTGCAATTCTCTTTGCTTCTGAAAGAACTGACTCGCTGCGTTCCGGTCAACCAATCGCGCATCGAACTCTGCATATTTGACCCTCGTGCTTTGATCAGATGGATTCGCGACCGGCTTCGGCTGAGGTTTCGGCTTTGGCTTGCGTTGCGGTTTCGGGTCGAGGTTCTGACTCAATTCCTCATCCGACGGCGTCGGAGATTCAACGCCATTTGCTGGGACATCCACGTGAGCCGTCCACAAGATCGCATTCAGCACCACCTTGCGAAACATGTCGTTCTGCCAACTCACATGATGATGAGCTCCGGTAAACCCAAAGCCCCTCCCCTTTCCATCGGGCCGTTGATAGGCCCAACCAACGTGCTGACTTTCGCCATTGGCCACCGCGCGGCGCACGTCCGGATTTCCACTTCTTGGTCCGTCGGGCCGCTTCAAGGTTTCCGGTGGCGGCAAGTCCGATAGAATCGGTGTCACTCCCTTCAGATCGCCGACAAAACGCATGTGATAATACCACTCGTCATACACGCTGAACGGCTTCAGACCGTTGGCGACCGGGTGATCCGGGAAGCTTCGGAAGTTGGGCTTCCAGTGAGGGTTGACCGACCAGTTCAAGTCGCAAAATCCGCCCATCCATTCGAGAAACTTCTTCGCCGGCATCCCGATCTGCGCTTCCGTTGCCCAGTGGATCATGACGACGCCGGTTCCTTGCTTCATAAGCGTGTCGAACGCTTCAAGATGCGGATTCAACAGGTGATTTTGATGCCCGGTGCAGAAAACCACAATCGTCGCCGCATCCTGCAGGACCGCGGGATCTTTCGGATAACCAACATCCTTGAGGACGATCGCGTTGACGCCCAGGTTGGCATCGTTCAGGCGCTTCGCGAGCAACAGGTTCCCGGCCCGATGTTCATGCGCCATCACACCGTGACTGGGTTTGCCGGAAATGAAGACGATCTTTTTGGTGTCACCAACGACTGAAAAGATGGAGAGGATTCCAAAGATAAGAACGCAGGCTAGCTTGAGGCGGAACTTCATGGGAAGGATGGGAGGGGCTGGGGTTTCGCGAGTGTTGGGAACAGGGGTTGCCGAAAATTCATTGGAACGGTTCTATTTCGCACCCTCAATCTCAATGCGATCAATTCCCACCATGTAGCGGGGAATGGCCGACTCGTTTTTTCCCGTGATGTGGATGTCGATCTGCAGGGGTTCACTCGGGCTGATATTTACGCTTTCAAATCTCAGCGGAGTGCCTTGCCGAACATTCTCCGTATAAAAATCGGCTTGTCGAAGTTGCCCGTTGATGGCGATTTTCACCTGGGCATAGTCGCGTGCCGTGGTTGGAAACACTGTTAGATCCTTCGTTCCCGGCTCCACTCCCTCCAGCTTCAAGGTATAGACCTCACCCGGTTTTCCGTCTACCCACCACAGCTGACCATTCCCAGACCAGACATCCTGAAAATTTCCCATGTTTTGAGGTTTGCCCGTTCCTCCCTCCGGCTGGAATTTGGCGGCCAACGTCTCCGCCTCAATTCTAACCGTTCCTTTGGAGGGTGGAGGGACCGAACCTTTGGAAGGAGCCTCCGGCTTTGCCTGCCCCGGGAGCGCAACCTGAGTGGGGCTTGCCAGATAGGCCACCAAGTCTGCAACCTGCTCAAGCGGGAGTGCATCAAAAAGACCGGCCGGCATGAGCGACTGGGCGATCTCCTGACGAGCCTGAATCTGGGAGACCGGGACATCGGTCAGGGTCCCCCCCGGCATTGATACCTGAAGGAACTCGGGAGTCTCGCCCCTGATCATCCCACTCACGGTCGATCCATCCTTCAGCGTGATAATGTTCAGAAGATAATCCTTTCCGACCACAGCGCTTGGTGCGAGCACATTCTCAAGAATGTAAGCCAGATCCGCGCGATTCGAACCGGTCAAATCCGGGCCCAACGCAATTCCCTCCCCAAACATCTGATGGCATGTGCCGCAGGTCATCGCGTACGTCTGACGACCGCGTTGTGCACTCGCCTTTGCCAGAATTTTCGGATTCAGCTTCTTCTTCCATTCGTTGATCGCGGACGTGAGTTGCGCAACATCAACCCCTGCAGAACCACGCGACCAGTTACGATCGAGAATCGCGTTGATCTGATCGTTCTCAAAGCGTTCAAACTGATCCAGCATCACCGGGGAAACGAGGGACGGCTCCAACTGCTTCTTATCAACGGCGTCGAGGAGCACCAATGCCATTTCCGGCCGTGTCGCGAGCAGATTGATCGCCTCATTGCGCATCTTGAGTTGCAGATCCGGGATCAACCTCACCAAGGCTGTGGCCGTCTCGGTTCCCGGTGACTGACGAAGTGCGGCAAGAGCCGAAGGACGAAGCGCCGGCACGTGAAGAACGTCGCGGGCCAGAGCTCCGAGATCTGGATCCTTCCCGGCTGTCAGCAGCATCATCGCCCGGTTGCGAGCCTCCGCTTTCTCCTTTCCACTACGCGCGATGGCGCGCCAATGTGGGAAGTATTCCTCATCCCCAAACCGAGCACCCATCCTCAAGAGAACGTCCTCAACCTGCGCGTTCTTTTTGAATGACTTCCCTCTGTTCTTGGCATCCTCCCACGCGTCGGGAGTATCAACCGGCGGCAACTTGGCAAGCGCGAGAAGCAGCTGGTTCGACTGGTCTACGAATGCTTTCGGATTGGGAGCTTCCGACATCGAAGCCGTGATCGCGGTGCGCCCTTCCGGAAACACAGCGGCGCGGCGCGTGATGAAATCCTTGAGCTGTGTCCAGGAAGTCTGATTGACCAACTTCAGGGCATTGACCGGATCAGCCTCGACAAGAGGTGCGATTCCGTACCAAGCAAGGTAGGGAATGTTCCGGTCCCATTGGCTTCTAACGTGTCCAATCAGGCCGCGAACGATATCCCAGCGATGCTCAGGGTTGAGAGTCTGCAACTTTGAAGCAAGATAGCGACGAACGATAAGGGAATCGTCATTGCGGGCCATCTCCACAAAGCGGGGCATGGTTCCCGAGTTTGGCAGGGCAAGTTGCACCGCCCACCCCCGAATGTGTTCATTGGGGTCACTCAGCGCCGCCATCATGGATTTGCCATCAAGCGTGCCGGTGACGTGGCGGGTCCAGAAGGCTCGGAGACGTAGAGGGACATCTTCCGCATGCTGAGACTCAAAATCCTTCAAGGCTGCGGCAACGGCACGGGCGTCAAGAGTTTTGGATGCCGCACGCTCCTGAAGGAGACGCTGAGCCTGGCGCGCGTGGAAGGAATTGGCATGGCCCAGAGTTTCAACCAACTCAACATCTTGCAGCTCAGTTAGGTTCGTTATGGCGGACTTTGCATCTCCGTAGCGAACCCGAAAGATTCGTCCATTGGCCCGATCCCAGATCTCGACATCACGATGATGACAGGTCTGCGGATCGACCCAGTCCGAGAAATACATCGCCCCGTCCGGTCCCTGCATCACTCCCACTCCGACAAAGTCATGGTTGTTCGTCAGGACGAAATCCGGCCGGTGTCGGGCAACATAACCAGAGCCATCGTGACCCAGCTGCTCCCTCACAATCCGGTGACCATGCAGGTTGTGAAAAAACGCTTCTCCACGAAACGAGGCAGGAAACTCTGGAGCGTCGTAAATGGCCAATCCGCAATGGGCATGTCCACCGCCGAGAGCAGAGGTATCCGTCGGCGCAGGCGGACGGCTTTGTTTCTTCTCGCCCCAAAATGCGTGATCGCGAATACTTCCCGTATAGTGAGCGTGATCAGCGACGGTCTTGATATCATCAAACGTGAACGGATCAAAATGCTGGCCAGCCTGGCGCTGATACCGGCCACCATGACTGAGGTGATAAAAATGGGGAATCACACAGGCGCTGATAAACCAGTCCCCATACTCATTGAAGTCGACACCCCACGGGTTGCTGGTTCCATGAGCATAGACCTCGAATTGATGACTCACCGGATGAAAGCGCCAGACTCCGGCGTTGATTGGAATACGCTGATCGTCAGCTGTTCCAGGTTTTCCAACCCGAGAATGAGTGAAGACACCATGGCAACCGTACAACCAGCCGTCAGGCCCCCAGGTAAATGCGTTCAACGTTTCGTGAGTGTCCTCGTATCCCCAGCCATCGAGGAGAACTTCGGGTTCTCCATCCGGAATGTCGTTTTGATCCTTGTCAGGATAGAACAAAAGATAAGGAGCCGCTCCAATGTAGACCCCTCCAAATCCGACTTCGATCCCGCTGGCCAAGTTGATCCCCTCTGCAAAGACTTTTCGGGTTTCAAAACTGCCGTCCGCATCGCTGTCTTCCAAAATGACAATGCGGTCCTTCCCTTCTCCTTCGGGAGCGCGTTCGGGATAGGTGTGTCCCTCCACCACCCAGATTCGCCCCTTGGCGTCAAACGTCATGGCGATGGGTTGGGTGACGTCTGGTTCAGCGGCGATGAGATCAACCGCGAATCCCTCGGGAACACTGGTTTCGGCCAAAGCCTTTTGTGGGGAGAGATTCGTTTCATAGGTCTCCTGACCTCGCCGCTCCTCATCCTTCCAGGAATCTGTTGCAAAGTGAGATGAGCCCTTTTGGGTATGAACGATCAGCCCTTTCTTGCTGCTGGTGACGATGTCAGGTTTCTCATCTCCGTTCAGATCGGCAACCTTGACTTCGACACCCACTCCAGAGTCGCGATCCACCAGGTGAGGCACAAAATCGATGGCTCCGTCACGGTCGGTGTTTCGGAACCAGTAAAGCACTGCGTCCTGCAAGCCGCCGGGATCCCTTCCTTTGTGCGCAAAATAGCGCTTGCCCGTGACGAAGTCGTTGCGGCCATCTCCGTCCATGTCAGCCAGCGCAAGCGCATGGGGCTGAGAAAAAGCAACGCCATGAGGATTCTCGGTCGAGCTTTGACTGACGATATCATGCCGCGCAAACTTCCCCGGCGAAACCTGCTCGAACCAAGCGATCCCATAGGCGTGGGCATTCAACGAGGTGATAATGTCATTGTCCGAATCACCATCGACATCATCCACGAGAATCTGAGCGCCTCCTCCTCCGTAGGGGATCATGGCCCACTTGTGCTTCTTCCACGGCCCGGATCCGGGGTTCTCCGGTTGCTCATACCAATGCATCTTTTCGATGATGTCGGCACGCCCGTCTCCATCGATATCTCCGACCCCCAGCCCATGTCCAAAGGGTGTGGCAGCCTCGTTGGGACCGGAAATCGTATGCCATGTCCAAGGCTGAGTCGGATCTTCGCCTGCTTCATAGTAACCGTAGGTTTTGTCGCGGGCGCAGATGATTTCAGGCTGACCACCCGGGATGAGATCGCTGAGGTGGGGAGACTCGTTCGACACCTGATCCGCTACCTCGATCATTGGCCACCGGACGGCCTCGGAGTTGAGATAGAGACGAGCGGACTTGCCGG
>JBCDHN010000104.1:0-7924 GCA_038749915.1 Verrucomicrobiota bacterium
GGTCCAGAGTAGACCGGCATAACCTTGCCGGGAAATCATCGTTTCTTCCTCACCAATCCCGTCCGGCAACAGTTCCTGATAAAACGCGTCACATTCGGCGATCCGCGCTGAAAAGGTTTTCTCATAGTCGTCCAAGCCGTGGATCCCATTGTCTTCCTCAACCGGATGCAGGCGGCACCGAATTGCCAACGTTTCCCCTGGAGGAACGAGCAAGGTCCAGTGAACAGCTCCCTTGGTCCCGCAACGCTCGGGGTTCACCGCACCTTCTTCTTCCTGGATCAAATGCCGGTGAAAGGCGTCCTTGGTGAAGGCCGAGGAGCTTTTGGAGTTAAAAATCCGTTCGAAATTGGTCTCGTTCTCCGTAAACAACCACTCGGGCTCCGCGTCTCCATCCGCTTCGCTGTAAAACAGCAGCTCTCCCAAATCTCCATGGTGGATTCGAATGGCGCCGGTTTCAGGATCGAAGGCCATGTGCGGCTTCTCCGGGCACTCCTGATAGCTGCCACCCCAGGACCAGACATTGCGAAACCAGAGACTGGGCAAGACATGGATCGGAGCCGCCGTTTTTCCATGATTCGTGATGCTTAGCTTCCAGAGGAGATCATTGGGGCTGCGTTTCGCAACCTCCTGAAGCACGTCAAAGTAGGCGCCGTCTTTGAATGCCCCCACATCAGCGAGCTCAATTTCACCCAGCTTTTTGTCCTGAGCCTGGTTCTTTCTGACCAGATCGCCATAGGGAAACTTCTGCCGTGGATACTTGTAGAGGCCCTTGGTGTAGGAATGGGTTGGCGTAGCATCGAGGTAAAAATAGCACTCTTTCACATCTTCCCCATGGTTGCCTTCCTTGCCACTCAGACCGAACAGCCGTTCTTTGAGGATGGCATCGTTTCCATTCCACAGCGCAGGCGCAAAACAAAGGCGACATTCCCGATCCGTCCAACCCAGCAGGCCGTCTTCTCCCCAGCGGTAGGCACGGCTCCGCGCCTGGTCATGGGTGAAATACTCCCAACTCTCTTGGTGACCGGAATAGTCTTCCCTCACCGTTCCCCATTGCCGTTCGGAAAGATAGGTTCCCCAACGTTTCCAATTCTTCTCTCGGGCTTGGTCCTCGGCAAGACGCTGTTTCTCGTGATTCATAGGCGATGGAACCTCGTCGCAAAGCAGGAACCTTGCCTAACGGAAATCCGTGCAATTCTGCCCTGAAATCGGCCTCACCCGGAGATTCGATTTGTGGACGATCATTCCACTGGTGCAAGTCTTCGTGTCATCGGGTGAACAATCACTTTACCGCTCCCAACTTCCGGCTAGGTTCGGGCGGTTTTTCCCACAAAACATTATGTCAGACAAATATGATCTCATCGTCATCGGCGGCGGCCCTGCGGGTTACGTTGGCGCGATCCGAGCAGCCCAGCTCGGCAAAAAAGTGGCCTGTGTCGAAATGGACCGGGCTGGAGGCACCTGTTTGAACTGGGGATGTATCCCAACCAAATCGCTGCTCAAGAATGCCGAATTGTTTCAGATGCTGAAGCACGAGGCCGATCAGTTTGGCCTGAAAATCGACGGTCTGGACTATGATTGGGACAAGGTTATCGGACGGAGCCGAGGCGTATCCGACAAATTGGCTGGCGGAGTCGAGTTTCTCTTCAAGAAAAACAAGATCGACTATGTCCGCGGCAAAGGAACGCTTGCCGGCAACGGAAATGTCGATGTGGAAGATTCCGACGGAAAGAAATCGACCATCACCGGAACCAACATCCTCGTCGCCACCGGCTGCGTCAGCCGCCCAATGCCCGGACTGCCTTTCAACGGAACGACGGTCGTTGGCAGCAAGGAAGCGATGGTGATGCCGAAACAGCCCAAGGACATCGTCATCGTTGGGGCCGGCGCCATCGGGATCGAGTTTGCCTATTTTTTCAACGCCTTCGGCACAAAGGTAACCGTGGTTGAGATGATGCCGAATATTCTGCCGGTTGAGGATGAAGAGGTCAGTGTCGCGCTGGCAAAGTCTTTCAAGAAAGACGGAATCGACGTCCGCACCTCGACCAAGGTCGTGGAAACGAAGGCGACCGATTCCGGTGTGGAGATCACGGTCGAAGGTAAGAAAACCGAGACCATCAGCGCGGAAGTTTGCCTCGTCGCCATCGGCGTTTCCCCAATCGTTCCCGGCGGACGCGAAATCAAAAAGGACGAGCGCGGCTACATCAAGGTCGATGATCGCTACCAGACCAGCATTCCCAAGGTGTTTGCCTGCGGCGACATCACTGGTCCGCCTTGGCTGGCTCATACCGCTTCCTACGAGGCGATTCAGGCCGTGAACGGAATCTTTGACCCCGGTTATGCACCGAAGAAGGTCGATGTTTTTCCCGGTTGCACCTATTGCCAGCCCCAAGTCGCCAGCGTCGGCCTCACCGAAAAAGCAGCGAAAGAAAAGGGACTCGAATACAAGGTCGGCAAGTTCCCGTTTCAGGCGAGTGGAAAAGCCCTGGCCGTGGGCGAGCCCGATGGCTTCGTAAAGCTCATTTTCGGTCAACCACATGGCGAAATCATTGGGGCCCACATCATTGGCCACGAAGCGACCGAGATGATCGCGGAAATGGGCCTCGGAATCACCTTGGAAGCCACCTACGAGGACATCGAAGCCACGATTCACGCTCACCCAACCTTGAGTGAAGCCGTTCACGAAGCGACAAGCGCGGCCTACGGACACGCGGTTCACATCTAGGCGGTTCGAAACGTCCTAACTTCCCGGATTTGACCTGAGATGGAGTCACCTCTATCTCACAGCATGCCCCTGTTTTCACGATGTCTGTGTCTCTGGCTTGTTCTTGCAGTCAGCCCGCTTGTTGCAGCGGAGAAGCCGAACTTCCTTGTCATCTTACTGGATGACGCCGGTTGGACGGATGTTGGCTGCTTTGGGAGTCGGATTGAGACCCCCAATATCGACCGTCTGGCGACGGAAGGGATGCGGTTTACCGACTGCCATTCAGCCGCCCCCAATTGCTCTCCCTCCCGCGCCGGGCTGTTGACCGGTCGCACGCCCTCGCGTCTGGGAATCTACAGCTACCTTCCCACTGATCACGTGATGCACCTGCGGGATGAGGAGATCACCATCGCGGAACTGCTGAAACAGGAAGGCTATGCGACCGGGCATTTTGGCAAGTGGCACATTTCCAAGCTGTTGACCGATCAGCCGCAACCGTCTGATCAAGGGTTCGATTATTCCTTTGCGACGGACAACAATGCCGCTCCCAGCCATCACAATCCCGGGAACTTCGTCCGCAATGGCGAGCGGGTAGGGGAGCTGGAGGGGTATTCCTGCCAACTGGTTGTTGATGAGTCGCTTACATGGCTAGAAAAGCTTCAAGAATCTGAATCCGAGGCGCCTTTTTTTGCCTGTGTCTGGTTTCATGAGCCCCACACGCCGATCGCGTCTCCGCCCGAGCTCGTCGCCAAATATCAGAAGCTGTTTCCCGACCTTTCCAAGAAGGAGGCGACCTATCACGCCAACATTGAGAACGTCGACCTCGCCGTCGGTCGACTCTTGGCCAAACTGGAGGAATGGAATTTGGCAGAAGACACCATGATCTTTCTGACCTCCGATAATGGTCCGCTCAACAACTTCTCCCGAGTTGGCCTCCGTGGCAAAAAATCCAACGTCTGGGAGGGTGGCCACCGCGTTTTCGGGATGATGCGATGGCCCAAACGAATCCAGGCGGGTTCAGAATGCGATGTCGCCATCAGCGGAGTTGATTTCCTTCCCACTGTCTGTGAGATCACCGGCATGGAGCGTCCCTCAGATCGGAAGGTCGATGGAACAAGCATCCTCCCGCTTCTGGAAGGGCGAGACGCAGACTTTGAGCGTGGAAATCCGCTCTACTGGTTTTTTTACCGTCTCAATCCTTCCCTTGCCATGCGCGACGGTGACTGGGCCCTCGTTGCCAGTACCACGGACGGACAGCGTCCCAAAGCGCATCCTCTGACCCGTGAAGACATGCCTAAGATTCGCGATAGCGAGCTGATCGACTTCCAGCTGTATAACCTGAACGATGATCTCGAGCAGCAGAAAGACCACGCGAAGTCCAATCCGGAAGTGCTGGATCGCCTTCGCCAAAAGGCCATCGCCATGCATCGCGACGTGATTGCGGAGGGTCACTACTGGGACATTCCCGAGTCCTATGGGGCGACGAGCAAACGCAAGGTGTGGAATTCCGAATAGAAGGTATGTTAGCGCGTGGAAGCCGCGATTGACCAATTCATCCGTTTTCTCGCTACCGAGCGGGGTCTCTCGACCAACTATCAGCTCTCCGTTCAACAATCGCTCGAGCACTTTCGTGGCTGGATGGAGAAGGAGCACCAAATCGACGAGGTCGGCGAGGTCGAGCTTCACCATCTCACGGACTTCCTTGCCGACCGCAAAGCCTTGGAATTGGCCTCCGGCACGCTTCGTCTGAACAACATCGCGTTGAAGATCTTTTTCCGCTTTCTTCATCAGCGCAAAATGCTGGAACGCGATATTGCCGAGTCGCTGATGTCGCCAAAGATGGAAAAGCACCTTCCAGGGACGCTGAACGAAACGACGATTGAAACGATTATCGAAGCGATTGATCCGGAACAGGAGCGGGGATTGCGGGACCGGGCCATGATCGAGCTGTTCTACAGTTCCGGACTGCGCCTTACCGAGTTGGTCGAAGCCACTCTGGATGCGGTGAACTTGGAGGAGAGGTTGATCCGCGTGGTCGGCAAAGGCAGCAAAACGCGCATCGTGCCGCTGGGAAATAAAGCTCGCGAAGCACTCGAGATCTATGTCTCAACCGAGCGCGTCCTCTTCGCCAATCGGAAAACCGGCAACGAGATTTTCCTTTCAATTCATGGTTCCAAACTGACTCGCCAACGGGTTTGGCAGATCCTGCGGGAGCGTGCCGTCGGCGCTGGCTTCGAGCCATCCATGATTCACCCCCACCTTCTCCGTCACTCCTTTGCCACTCACCTTCTCAGCAACGGCGCCGACCTGCGGGTCATTCAGGAAATGCTGGGCCATGCGGACATCTCAACCACTCAGATCTACACCCACGTGGACGGCAAACGCCTGAAACAAGTTCATCGACAGTTCCACCCGCGTGCATAGCCAACCGCAAGTTCTTGCCTTCGCAAGTTCGTTTGCGTAAGATCCGACGCAATTTTGCTGGGTGAAACGCTTCGGAAGCCGTCAGACCTTAAAGCAAAGAACAAACTCCCAATTCTGTAGGTATTTGTGAAGAGGTTGATAAAGGACAAGCGGCTCGTCTTGACGTTCCTGATCATCGCATTGATCGGCTTCAAGTTCTGGACCGGTTCGAGATACCCCGAACTCGGTGCGAAAGCGTCGATGGGCATGATTTCCGATATTCAGAGCCTCGGCTTGGACGCAAAGTGGGAGCAGATGCCCGGGGACCCGTTTTGGGTTCGCGTCCCCAAGTTCACGATCAACTGGATCTTCGCCAACAAGCGCGGCATGATGTTCGGGCTCTTATTCGCTGCCGGACTGATGACGGCGCTTTCCCGGATTGGCCAAATTCGATTGCGGGGCGGATTTTCCAACACCCTGGCTGGGGCGATGATCGGTGCTCCGCTCGGCGTCTGCGTGAACTGCGCAACCCCCATCATGCGTGGAATGCACGAGAAAGGGATGCGGCTGGAAATGTCGCTGGGAGCCATGTTCAGCTCGCCGACCTTTAATGTGATTGTCGTCTCGATGCTCTTCTCGCTTTTCCCCTGGCAGTTGGCAGCGCTCAAGATCGGATTCTCGCTTCTCCTTGTCCTCGCTCTGGTTCCAGCCCTGGTCCACTATGCTCGACTTCAGGGGTGGGTAACCAAGGACGATTGTCTTCCGCTGGATGCCGCCAAATGCGACGTCCCTGACGAGATCGATCCCGACGCAAAAAACTGGCTGTCTGCCTTGAAGATGACGACACAGGATTATGGGAAGAATCTCTGGGTCATCTGCTACAAAACCGTTCCGCTGATGATCTTGGCGGGATTTCTCGGGGCGATCCTTTTGGAAACCTTCTCTCTTGAAAACCTCGCCAAAACCTCGGAAGACCTGACCTTTCTCCAGACCTTGGGCATCATGGCGGGTGTTGCTTTGGTCGGTGCACTGCTTCCCGTGCCGATGGCCATTGATGTCATGCTGGCCGCGACCCTTTATGCTGCCGGAGTTCCCGCGCACTTTGCCATGGCCCTGTTGTTCACGGCCGGCATTTACAGCGTCTACTCTCTCTCGGTCATTGGCAAATCCATCTCCGCAAAGTTGGGTTGGCTCTTTTTTGGGGCTGTCGTTTTGCTCGGCGTGCTCTCCGGCTACACGGCACGCTATGGTGAAAAATGGCACATGGAGCTGGTCCAAAAACATTTCGTATCCAGCCTCGCGCAAAGCCCGCCTTCCGAGCCCCCAGTCTTTCCACCTCTCGCACAAGGAACCAAAGGAGAAGCGGTCCTCGCCTCCCTCGAATCGAATCGACTTCCGTTTGCCAAGGAAGCCGAAGGAGCAAACATCACAATTCAAAGCCGACCTTATCCGACCCAACCCGAACCTGCGGCTGACGGTGAGCCTGCCTTTGTCCGGCATCTCGGCAGGGATCTGGGCATCGATGTTCCCTACCACAATCATACTGACAAGATTGCCAGCTTCCTCGGGACTTTCTCGCGCTCAATCGCCAGCGGCGATGTTCACGGAGATGGCTGGCCTGATGTCGTTACCTGCGGAGACTTCATGTCCGGAGGGCTCGCCCTGTTTGCCAATGTAGGAGGGGAACGGTTTGAACAGCAGGCTCTCGACTTGGGCGAACTGGAATCCGCCAAGGTGGTCCTAACGGCGTTGGTCGACCTCAACAATGATGGATGGCTTGATGTGTTCTTCTCCACCTTTGAGCAGGGGATCTACGTCATTTACAACAAGGACGGCCAGTTTGATGGCAGCCTACCCCAAAAGCTGTATCACGCTCCCGGAGCCTCCGCCGTCGCTGCAGGGTTTGCGGATCTCAACGGAGATTCTCAGTTGGAAATCGTCGTTGGAAGCTGGGTCCAGTCCTGGGCAATCGCACGAATTGAAGGTGCCTGGCAGGCTTCCAGAAACCAAATTCTCTGGTCGCAGGCCGATGGAAGCTACGATGCAAAACCGCTACCCGGAGAACCGGGCGAAACACTCTCGATTCTTCTCAGCGACTACAACGTCGATGGGAAGATGGATCTGATTGTCGGCAACGATTTTGACGAGCCGGACATCTTCTATCTCGGACAAAAAGACAACGAGCTCCGTCAGGTCACGGTGATGGATCGCATCATTCCCATGACGACCTACTTCACGATGGGCGCGGAAACCGCCGATCTGAACAACGATCTCTCGCCTGAGATTCTGATGGTGGGGATTGCAACCGGGGGCGTCTCCCGAAGAACCAGCCAATCCATCTCAGCCAACGATGTTCGTACCACCCTGACCGATCCCAAGCAGGTGGAGGATTACGATGACTTCATCACCAAAGTCGGCCACATTGTGGCCGCCTGGCGAAACCCCCAGTACATGACGGCGGAACACGATCTGCGGGACCAGCAAAACGGAATTGCCTGCAGCATTTTTCAGAACTCGTTCTCGAGAGGACGCCAAAAGTGGCTGGAATACATCCCTGAACATCGGGAGGACCTTCAAGCTGTTGTCTCAAAGCTTCGCCAACCTCTCTACAAACCAACTCTCCAGGAGGCTGCGGGCGAGATCCCGCAGATTCAGCTTCGCAACGTTTTGCTGTCGAAGTCGAGAGATGTAACCAGGCAGTTCGGACTCGAATTTACCGGTTGGACCTGGAATGCCAAGTTCGCGGATCTCAACAACGATTCCTGGCAGGATATTTACTTTCTGAACGGATACATTCCAGATCCGCGCCGGGAATCCAAC
>JBCDHN010000105.1:0-7896 GCA_038749915.1 Verrucomicrobiota bacterium
AAGAAGCTTGGCGAGTGGAATCTGAAAGTTAAGAATGGTCATATCACTCGGATGGCGTTCGACCTGTCCAAGAATCTCTATGTCATTGGGCGTGTTGGAAATACTCAAAGAGGTTTCCTTGCTAAGTTCGACGACAACTCTGGCAAAGAATTGTGGTCCAACGTGATTGAGAATAAGGAGGCTCCAGGCAATCACACAGAGTTAAACGACCTTTTGGTCAATGGGCGATGGGTTTACGTCATCGGCGAGCAGTGTTTTCCTCACCCTGCAATCGAACATCCAGAGCCCGGATCACCAGATATCGACAACACACCACCGAAGCGGCTTCTTTCTCAAGTATTCGTCAGGAGATTCGATAAGCGAGGATCAGAAAAATGGAAAACTTTTCTAGGTGATCACGGGTGGAGTAAAGGACTGTTTGTCGATGTTCATCCAAATGGGAACCTTGTGGTGGGGGGACGTTGGTGGGAAAACTCCATCCTCTTCCATTTCGCTCATTTAGATGCCGCCAACGGTCAGGTAATTGAGCGAAATCGCGGTGCACACTTTCGACCGAATCCGATTTCGGGATGCCTAGATCAGGAAGGTGAAGTGTATTTGGTAGGGCGAAACCCAGGCGGTAACCTGGGGCGGATCAGTCGAGTCAGTGAGAATCCATGGTCGATTGATCTAGACGTAGGCGAACCTGGGAAAACCAGGTTTGTCCGAGCAGCCGTCACCCGTCCTCCATCGGCTGGGGATGCAGTGATTTATGCGGTTGGTAGCGCCAATGGCAGCATTCTCAATCCTAACGATATCAACCAAATTAAGAACTACTTTATCGCTTCCTATTCGTCTATTGCCGGAGAAGGATGGTCTTCGCGTTTGGAGGGTCCGGATCCGGTCGATAACGGAAACGAGATCACCGACCTTGAAATCTATCGCGACCGGCTGTTTATCGTGGGAAGACACGCAATTCAGCCGGATGGCGAAAAGGTATTTCTTCAGGTTTTCAAGATTCCGAAATAGACATGGCGAGTTGGAATTGGATCGTCGAGTTGTTCCTCTTCCCGACCGAAATCTCGTCCTTACCAGTAGAATCGGAACCCAGCCATCACGCTGTGGTTGGAGTAGTCGTCGAAGAAGAGTTCGAAATCTCCGGCTGGGGTCTGGCGGTCAAACGAGAACAGGGTCAGGGGAACGTAGCGATACTCTGTGAAGAGACTGAGTCGCTTGGTGACGGCGAATTCGACACCGGCGATGGCTTGCCAGATGAAGACTTCTTTTTCCTCGTCGATTAGTTCGTCGGCGTAGCGCGCTTCCGCTTCGACGTCGGACCATCCGCCGCCGATTCCGATGTAGGTAATGGGTCCATTGGGGAAGATGGGGATCTCTTTGATGAAGTTGATGAAAACGCCGGCCGAGTTGAAATGATCGCCGTTGTCGAGAATTCGCTGAGAGACCCCATTGACCACCACATCGTCCAAGTCGCTGCCCCGGAAGAATCCTTCCGCCTCAAGTCGGCTTCCCCCAAGAAAGTCGAGGCGCCAGCCGAATCCACCGCCACCGACCACGCCCGTAGCAGCGTCAAGGTCGACGGTCATGCCGGGAAACACGCCCTCGGTGCCTTGCGGCCAGTTGGCGCCTCCATAGCCAAAAATGTAGAATTGTCTGCCGGTCGCGTCTTCGAAGGCGACCGGTTCGGTAATCGGTCCTGCCGAGGCCAGCTGGGCCGAGGCAAGGAGGGATACGAGAGCAAGAAGCGTGAAATGCTGTTGAGTCATCGAATTGTGAAGTTGAGTCAGGAGGGCGGTTGGGAAAGTCAAATGTCGTCAGAGACATCGGTTAGGGTGAACCTTAGATATTAAGGCAACCTGACTTCAAGTAATTTTTTTACCGCTACTGATGCGTTTCATGCCTGTTTTCATCAGAAGCTTTGGTCAGCTCGTGACCTTGCTGGAAAAAGGTTAGGGATTGGATTCGAGTTTTGATGGGTATTTGTCTTTGAGCGCGAGGAGACTGCAGGTTTGTACCGAATCAGTCCTGACGAGGGGAAAACAGCTGTTCCGTGAAAATGGTCACCGGCGGTTGCGGGCCGTGAGATTGCGGTCTCAGATTCATCGATGAGAGTTGTATCGACTTACCTGTTTCTATTCCTCGGCTTGACCCTAACGATGGCCCCTGGCGAGGAGTTCAGTTGGGAGACAGTTGGCGGGGTGGAGCAGCTTCGGATTGATACGGAGCTCCTAAGTGGGGTCTTTGTCGCTCGTGATGAACGGGAACTCGGAAGAGGATTTGCACTTCATGGGTTCCGGGGGCTGGTGTTCAAGCCGACGGGCAAAGATCTTCACGCTTCGGTTGGCAAAGTGGGTGCGAAACGTCGGCATCAAGGCCATCTCAATGTTTATCGGGTTTATGCGGGCAAGGAAACGTTCGGTTCCCTGCGGGATGACTTGGCCGAGGTCGAGCGGCTCGACGATGGGGCGCAATTGACTTGGCCGGCTTCAGAACAGCGTCCTGTTGAAGTTTCCGCCACCTGGCGAATCACCGGCGCCGCCCAGATCGATCTGGAAATCGAGGCGATCCCCAATCGCGACCTGAGCAATTTCGAGATTCTTCCTGCGGTCTATTGTCCGGTCCAGATGGTGAAGCGCGTCTATCTGGAGCGAAACGGAGAAGCCGAGCCGGTGGTGGTCAAGACGCCGGACGATTCCGAGGAGTCGTTGCTCTATCCTTTTTTCCCTCTCACGGCCGAAGATCGGGAACCCCAGAAAGCTTCAGGACGAATTCAGTCCGAATGGACTTGGCCGACTTCGGTCGAGGAGGAAGAGGCCGCGCTTCCCATCGTGCTGGCCGATGATGGTGAGACCGAGATTATCCTGTTTGGGCACCCGGATTCGACAAGCGCGGTTTGTGCGACGCCGCGTCCGGATTCCGGCGAGCCGGAGAATTGGAACTCGGTCGGGCAACACAGCGCTCTCTATCTCAGTTTTTTCTGCCGCGATATCAAGGCGGGCGAAAAGCAGTTGGCGCGGGCAAGGCTGATTTATCGGACGAAAACCTCGGACTCCGCCCAAGAGCATCGTCAACTCTACCAAGCGTTTACGGAGGGAAGATGAAAACTCCGAGGTCGATCAGGCTTCACGGATCATTCCGTCGAACGAGCCAAAATGGCTGACAGGTTGTAGTCGATCGTTTGCTCAATGAGCCGCTCTTCACTTTCGACTGCGCTCCGGCCATACCAGCGGGCTACCCCGGTGATTGTTTGGATGAGGTGCATCGTGGCGATGTCGACATCAAGATCCCGCAATTTTCCTTTCTCAGCCAGTTCCTCCAGTGCCTTGCGGATGAACGCGCGATAGTCGTTGACCCGTTTGGTGATGATTTCTCGGTGAATGGTATCGAGATGGTGCGCTTCGGAAAACAGGATGGTGAAGGCGAGCCCATGTTCGAGAATTCCACCGATGTGGAGTCTTATGATTTCTCGTAAACGGATTTCGGGATCTTCCAACTGGCGGGTCGGTTCGATCACGACTTTTTCCAGCACATCGAGAGCATGCTGGATGAGCTGGTAGAGCATGTCCTGCTTGCTGGAAATGTGGTGATACAATCCAGCCTTGGTCATACCAACGGCTTTCGCGATATCGGCAATGGAGGTTCCACCAAAACCCTTGCGAACCATCAATTCGGCCGCGGCGCGGTAGACCTCTGCGGTCCGGCCCTCGGTGGAGAATGAAGGAGAACTGCTGTTTGCCGTCGTCATTGGTATTCTGGTTCGTTCAATCGGTTAATCCAGCGCAGCCACTTTTTTCGTGCCGACAGGAACAAAGTATTCGATGTAGCCGATCAGCATTTCGTCCTCGGTCTGGCTTCCCCATTTTACGGTTTTGGTAGGATCGGGATTGGCCTTGTTGCTCGTGCTGTTGTTGAACACGCCGGTCACTTTCACGGCGCTTCCCGCCGGCAGGATTCGGGGAGTCTTCAACTCATATCGCAGCTGCCAGTTGAAGTCATAGCGCGGGATGTCGAGGAGCATTTCCGAGGTCTTGTCCCGCCGGATCAATTCGTAAGAGAAGGCGGAGCCTCTGGTGTGCATGTGAGCCATGAAACTGATGGCCGGAAGGTCAAAGGGCATTGAACGGGTGATCCCTTCCGCGTGTGCCGGTGCCCCGGGAGGAATGCTCAGCTTCTTGTCGGCGATGGCCAGGGTTCTTACTTCATAGGTCGGTGGTGTATCGGCAAAGTGCAGCCCCATCTTGAGGCGCTCCATTTTTTCTTCGCCGCTCGGCGTGTAGTGAATCTGAAAGTGCACCTTGGCGCCGGCGGGAAGTTTGCGCGCGAAGCCTTCCGGATACTGAACCGTGCCATTCCCTGGAACATAAGCTGCCCAGAACCCCTGTGCTTCGCTGATGTCGCGGGTCTTCTTGTCCTGCTCGAAAACCTGGACAATCACGTGGTGAACGACGTCCCGCTCAGACGGGAGGATTTCATAGCCGGTGACCCATTTGTCTTCGTTTAACTCCGTGACCACGACATCATTCTGGTAGGGCATGAAACCGGTGGCTTTGATGCGGTAGGCCTTGCTGATCGGGATCACCAGATCGGGAGTGCCGGTCGTCCATTCTTCGGGAAAGGAAAGTCGTGTCGGAGCATGGGCGGGATCACCTTCCGGCTGATGATTCGAATTCAGCCAGGCGAGCAGATCTGCTTTGTCTTGTTGGGAAAGGGAATGGTCGTTAGCCCAGGGATTGTCCTTGCCGCCTTCCGGTTCGGCGGCAAACCACGGTGGCATCGTGCCCTCAGAAACCACGCGCCGGATCGCACGGGCCCGGTCGCTGACTTCGTCGAAGTATTCGAGGGAGAACGGAGCGATCCCATCGTCGTGATGGCACTGAACACAGTTGCGCTGCAGAATTCGGGAGACGTCTTTGTGATAGGTGATGCCGTTTGCGGCAACCGTGGTTTCGGTTTCCGTCCGAAGACTCAGCTCACATCCGGGCGCCATGGTCGCAGCGATTCTTGGCGTCTCGTTTTTCAAAAACGCGCTGATCGCATCACGCAGGTAATGTTCTTGCGCCTCGTCCCGACTGTAGTCGATTCCGTATTGATCATCCAAGGCGCCGCGATAGATCAAGGTTTGTTGGGCATCGATCAGGAAGACCTCGGTGGTGGTGATGGCTCCGAGTGCTCTGGAGACCACGTTCTCCGAATCGCGGACATAGACGGGATTGAAATTCTGGGCCGCCAGCTGCTTCCGAATATCCGTTTCGGTTTCGCTGCTGAAAGCATTCACGAGAATGAGGGAGATTCCCTGGCTTTCCAACGAAGGGCTGATCCTGGCGAGGGTGGGAAGGAGGCGCTTGCTCACCGGGCAGGTGGCGCTGGTCATTGCGAAAACCACCGCCTTACGATTCTTCACCTCAGAAAGCTGGTGTTGGTTGCCATTCAGATCGGTAAAGGCAAAGTCGGCCACCATCCGTCCGATTCCGACATCGCCGGGCTTGAGGACTTCCGGACCGCTCGTGATTTTCTCGACCTCCTGCTCGGTGACTTGATTCTGTGGCATCGAAAGTCCCCGCTCTCCATGTCGTTTGACGATTGAGCGGGTTGCGGCGATTTCGCGCTCGTCGATCACTCCATCGCCATTTTGATCGATGCGATCAAACCAGTCTTCCATCCCGACTTCCTCGCGCGACAACTTGCCATCGCCGTTGGTGTCCGTTCGTTGGATGTAGGCATCGATCCGGGCCAATGTTTTTTCTCCTTCCGAATTTGGATTCGGACTGCCCGAACTCCCGGGTGGCTCGATACCCATGGTTTTGCGGAACTCCGCCAAAGTGACTTCGCCATCTCCGTTCTGGTCGAACCGGGCGCGGGTCTTGGCATCGGGCAATTCTGTGGCGGTGACAACGCCGTCGCCGTTCTGATCTGCCCTGTGAAAGTCAGCCTCTTGAGCATCGCCACCCTGCGAGAAAACCGGGAGTGATGTGGCGAGAAAAAGGAGAAAGGAGTGGATCAAAGTTCTCATGATTTGGGAAGTAGTCTTGGCAATTCAAATCGAAAGACGCACCAACTCCCATTCAGGTTACCGATCGTTCGGTAGAACGCAATTTTTTTGGCGGTTTCTCCCTCATTCCCATGAGCGTGGAACATCGAAGCGCAGTGAGGAAGCCTTCCGCACCACCGGGACAGAAGGCCTCGCTCACCAGGTTCGAAAGAGCACTACGCTGCCTTTTTCGCCGCTGGCAACGGCAACGCCGGGAGATCAATCACCGGATCGCTTACGTTGTTCAGTGCGTTGGAGAAGAAGGTCATGGCCACGTGGGCGATGATTTCGAGAATCTCCCCATCGCTGTATCCGGCTGCGCGAACAGCGGCGAGGTCCTCGGCGCTGACCTGTCCCCGGGTCTCAAGCACTTGAAGAGCGAACGTGACTGCAGCCTGCTCGTTTGCGTCGCTGACTTGACCTGCAATGAGGTCTGGCAATTCCGCCGTCGGCACACCTTGTGCGCGGGCCGCATGCCCATGAGCCGTCTGGCAATAGCCGCAAGCGTTGCGACCGGAGACAGAGACCGCGATTTCTTCACGGATCTTTGGCGATAGGCCACCTTCCGAAAGCGCCTGGGACAATCCGGTGTAGCCGTCGAGCACGGCCGGAGCATTGGCCAGAGTGGTGAAGAAGTTCAGGTGAGCGCCAAACTTCGCTTTGCTTTGATCGAGGATTTCGCGGGCCTTTCCAGTCGCTTCATCGGGATTGGAGGGTTCGATGCGTGGAATGGTTGATACTTGGTTCATGACTGATGTTCTTTCTGGTTAGTTGGTTGTTTTTTTGACTTTGACAGGGTGAAAATTGTTACTGATTGCGACCGGCCATGACGCCTCCATCGACATCCCAGATCGCTCCGGTGACCCATCCAGCTTCGTCACTCAGGAGAAAATCAACCACGGCACCGACGTCTGTTGGTTGGCCGACGCGCCCGATGGGATGGAAATCGTTAAAGCCCTGCAACGTGCTGTGGATTTCCGTGGGATTAATGAAAGTGCCGTAGATTGGGGTCTCGACCACAGCTGGGGAAACGGCGTTGACGCGGATGTTGTGCTCGGCCAATTCCATGGCGAGGTGCTGAGTTAGAGAATGAAGGCCTGCCTTGGCCATGGAGTAGGCGGAAGACGGAGTGGCCTTGATCGCTTGTTTGGCCCACATGGAACCGATGTTCACGATGCTGCCCGATCCGTTGGAGGCCATCCTTCTCGCCACCGCCTGGGTAATGAAGAACAACGACTCATTGATATCGTGATACTGGCGATAGTTCTCCCGGGTGTGTTCCAGAAATGGCGCCGGGGAGAAATAGCCGGCTGAGTTTACGAGGTAGTCATAGGCGGGACCGGAGGGAGCGTTGATTTCCCGGACCAAGGCGTCCACTGCATTGGGATCGTAGAGGTCTACTGACTTGGTGGTGACAGCGGCGGCACCGGCCAGGCGCAATGCGTTCGCGGCCGATTCCAGTTTTTCCGGGGACCGACCAATCAGAGTGATGGTGGCTCCGCGTTGGGCAAGGCGCTTGGCAGAGTTGAGACCGATTCCGGTGGAACCGCCGATGATGAGAGCATTTTTCATAGTTGGTGAAGGTTGATGGATGGATGGTTGTTATCGAAATATTCTACCTATCAGTAGATAGAATTGTTGGTTTTGTCGTCTTCTTGCGTCCAAGACTTACCTACTGATAGATAAAAAACTTGACCAAGCCCTCGATCAAAGTTGTAAGTAACTGAAGATCAGTGGAATTGGCCTGTCAAAAACCAACTCAAGGCTCCGCAAAAATGAAGGATACCGCTCAAAACATCATTCAAACCGCCATCGAAATGATCCGGCAAGGCGGATATCACGCCTTCAGCTTTCGTCAGATCGCCGACCGG
>JBCDHN010000106.1:0-7895 GCA_038749915.1 Verrucomicrobiota bacterium
CTAAGATTCCCGATCCTGATCAGGCAGCTGCTTCCAATGGAACTCGAACCTCTACGAATGCCCAAAACCCTCGGCCACTTTCATAATCTACCAGATCGTCCGTCGCTACAATTTCCTCGATTTCTCTCGGCCTAGGAATTTCGTCGTGGTCTTCGGCCATTCCTTCGAGATGAAGCTGAACGGCTTCGCAAACCATTCGAAACGCGTCCTCGACACTGTCTCCGTGAGAAACACATCCCAAAAGATCGGGAACTACGACTCCATAGCCCTCAATTCCTTCCTCGGTGTGGATGTAAACAGGATATTTCACGTTGGAATTCAAGTGCCTGATCAACCAACTACGCCATCATCCGGCGGCGTTTGCAGAAATCCCTGATCGACGAGGAAGCGATCGGCTTCGGCCAACGTCATGTCATACGCATCGGGATCGACGTTGAAGTTGTAGAACGTGTTGTCCCGCCCATCAAACATGACCATCTCGCAGACGTTTGATTTGCGCTGCACCTGCTTGGCGAACTTGGCGACGATGTCCACCGACATGAACTTGTCGGCTGTGCCGTGAAAAATGATCATCGGCGGCATGTGTTTTCCAATGTACTTACTGGGGTTGGCGCGGTTGGCGTCGTCTGCGTTGCGAAATCGCTCGAATCCACAGCCTTTTTTCGAGGTATCGACAATCGGGCAGTAGAGAATCAACCCGTTGGGAACGCAGGTGATGTTGGGATCGTTGGGATCATCGGCAACTCCGGGAATCATCGCCGCTGCCAGTGCCAGATGTCCTCCGGCGCTGCCTCCTCCCGCGACAATCCGGGTCGGATCGATCTGCAGAATTTCCGCGTTGTACCGCACCCAGCGAATGGCGGATCTCGCATCGGAGACGGCTTCCATTGGGCTGGTGCCGTGAACGGAGCTGGTCCGATACTCGACCAGAATGGCAATCGCGCCTCGTTCGACGAAGTGCATGCATTGGGGGCCGAATTGGGAGATCAGAATGTTGTCCCATGATCCACTGGAAAAAAACATGACGACCGGGCGCAACTGATCCGGTTCGCCAGGGGGCGAGAAAACATACGCTTTGAGCGAAAGCCCATCGTCGGTTTCTTTGTAAACATGCTCCTGAGCTTGATTCAGGAGTTGTTTGCTGCGATCAACCCAGGTTTCGGCTGCAAAGGTGTCGGTCATAACGTTCGGGGTGGAAATCCGCGACGAATAAACTTCGAATGGGCGGGTTCCAAAGGTAGAATCTACGCGATCGAGATCTGCTAATGATATTCAAGTTTGACGAAAAAACAACTTTACCCCGGTTGAGAGACTTTGCTGGAAGAATAAACATGAGAGTTTGCCTGGCAGCACTGCTCCTTTTGACAATTCCACAGCCTGCGGAGGCACAAGAACTTCGCGAACAATTGGAGAAAATCTACCGGGGCTCCATCTCAGCCATGGCCGCGAAAAACTATCCGGCCTGGAAGCGCTACACCGCCAAGTCCCGCCGCGTCCATACCCATAACCTTGTCATTTCCCAAAAGGATCGCTGGCCGGATGCGATGTTCAATTTGCCGATCAGCCAACCGGAGATTGGAACGCTGGTTCACCTTGAAACACTGGTAAAGGGAGACACCGCCAATCTCATCTACTATGGGAAGGTCGATTTCGGAGTCGCGCCGGAGCATGAAATCCCGAATAACATCCTCATGCTGCGTTTCGTGCGCGAAGAAGAGGGGTGGAGGTTCGACAACACGCGGTTTTTCAATCTGGCAGAAAATCGGGAAATTGCCCGCAAAGCTGAGCTGCACGATCTGAGTTTTCTGGAAGACGAAGCATTTCAACCCACGGGAGTCGCGCCGCCGGTTCCCCGGGCGACTCGTTCTCCAGACTACATCGGCGAGATCTGGATCGCGGCGATCGGTTACGAAATCAATGTGAAGCTGGGCGATCTCCACGAAGCGACGGTTCGCAACAACCTGACGACGGATGTGGTCGTGGGCGGATTGTGGAGCGAAGGACGCGATATTTCCCTTCAAGTCACCGAGCTGGAAATCCCCGAGGACGTGGAGCGCCGGCTCGAAATCGCCGTCTATGCTTTCCCCAGCGAGCAGAAGGGAAAACGGGTTTGGTACTGGAAACCTGAGCCAGACAAAATTCCCGCCACCTATCGCTCAAAAGTCTGGGCAAACGCCGTGACATTGCGTTGAGAGTAGTGCTATGGTCGCCGCCGTGACATCTTTGAGGAAGTTGAGTTTCTGCGCGTTGGTTTTGCTGGCAGCTATCAGTGCGTGCGTGACAACGCCGGAACCGGTCGAACTGATTGTCCCTGAACCGATGGGGCCAAAATGGTCCTACGAAGGCAAGACTGGTCCGAAACACTGGGGAGACCTCAGTGCGGCATGGATCGTGGCGAAAGAAGGAAAGGAGCAGTCGCCGGTTGATTTGGCCGAAACGCGTTCCTCGTCTGTCCTCTACCCGCTCAACTTTTCCTATCGGTCGGCTCCCCTGAATTTGGTGAACAACGGCCACACCATTCAGCAAAATATAGCGCCAGGGAGTTCGATTGAGGTGATGGGGAAGGTTTACAGCCTCAAACAATTTCATTTCCACAGTGCGAGCGAGCATACCATTGACGGGCGCCAGCTTGATTTGGAAATGCATCTCGTCCACCAGGCCCCGGACGGCCAGCTGCTCGTGGTCGGTATCCTCTTCGAAATAGGCGCTGAAAATCCCTTTCTCGCCCAGTTTTTTGGTCAGCTGCCCACGACGGCTCATGAATCCCTTGCCGTATCCGGCTTTACGCTCAATCCGACCGAAGCTCTCCCTGAAGATCGCTCTTACTACTATTATCAGGGTTCGCTCACCACTCCGCCGTGCACGGAAGGGGTTCAGTGGTATATTCTTCGCCAACCCATGCAACTTTCCCAAGGCCAGTTGACTGCGTTTCGCGCTCTTTACGCGAACAATTTCCGGCCGGTTCAGCCACTCAATCAGCGGACCATCTGGGAGACTCAATAACCTTACACCTGAGTATGAATCTGATTCGCATTTGCCTTGCTGGTGCTGTGCTGAATTTCGGATGGACGATTCCCGCTATGAGCGCGGACGCCAGGGCCGGAACGTATTTCAATGAATCCGGACTCAAGAGACTGGCGACGATGCAACAGCATTGCAGTTGGGTCTCGAAACCAACGGACAAACAGGTTCGCGAAAATCTGGAAAGCGCCGGGTTCAGCCTTCTTGGGCACGGTGTGTTTGGCGGTGGGCCCAGCAGTGGTGCGCGAGCTTATGTCGCCACCCGCGGCGATGTCGCCATTGTCGTTTTTCGCGGAACAATGGCCGTGGGCCTAAACTACTTTCAGAACGTGGCGACGGATGCTCGTCCGATTCCCCGGGGGCTGGTGCTGGGTGATGCTCCTCGTATGGAAAACGTCAAGGTCCACAATGGTTTCCAGCGCGACTACAACAAACTGCGACCCAAGATCCTCGAAGCGCTTGGCGAAGCCAAAGGCAAGCGTCTGTTTCTGACCGGCCATAGTCTCGGCGCAGCCCTCGCCACCATTTGCGCATTCGATCTCTGCAAAAACCATCGCGGCAACTTCGCCTCCATTTCGTCCATCGTTTCCGGCAGCCCACGCGTTGGAGACCAAGGATTCCGCAGTGCTTTCAGCAGTGTAGCCGGCAATCATCTCAGAGTCGCAATTCATGGTGACCCGATCACCAAAACACCGGGAAAACTCGGCGTTCACGATTACACTCACGTCGGCCGAATTCTATTCATCACCAACGAGGGAACCTTGATCGGTTCCAATCCTGGCGAGGATTCAAAAAGGCGGCCTGTCCACGCTCGGGCAGCCTACTTCAATGCGGTGAACAAGTTGGTAGGCGGAGCTGAACCCGAGGAAACCGTTGAG
Source organism: Verrucomicrobiota bacterium (assembly GCA_038749915.1). Lineage (GTDB taxonomy): Bacteria > Verrucomicrobiota > Verrucomicrobiia > Verrucomicrobiales > DEV007 > JBCDHN01. Next base: position 3,900 of record JBCDHN010000106.1, read on the forward strand.
GTGGCTTCGATCGAACCGGCCCAAGCTGAAATTGAGGAAGTCGCCGAAAGCGAAGAACCAGAGGAGAAGGCGAAAGAGGACAAACCCGGATTGCTCCAAAAAATCGCGGCCAAGAAAGCGGAGAAGCAATCCGAAGAAGAGGCTGAGGAGGAAATCGAGCCGGAAGCCGCATCCAGTTCGGAAACCAAGCTTAGTTGGAAAGAAAAACGCGCCTCCAAGAAAGCCGCAGCGGAAGAGGAAGCTGCGGAACCGGTTCTCGAGCTGGCAGAAGCCAAGAATCGTAATCGCGAAGAGCGGAAAACGCGACCGAGACGTTAGAGCTAGGTTTCGTCAGTGGACGGCTCGTGGGTCGTAAAAATTTCGACCTCCGCATCTTTGGTTCCGAGTAGTTGTTGAGATCGCTTCAGCGCATAGCGATTGGGGAGATTCGGGTTCCCGGCGTCATGCAGAAAAATGTTTTCTTCCCCAATTGTATCGATGACTCCGGAATTGTTCAGCACCCTCCAGACTTCCGGTGTGGCTCCACTGATCAGAAGGTGACGCTGGGCGCCGCGCAAAAAGCGCACCAGTTCTTCCAGCGCCATCACACTGGTCGCGTCCAGTCGATGCGCATTGCGCATTCTCAGGATGATGATCCGCAGATCCGGATCCTGAAAGGTTCGCTGAATCTGGCTGCGAAACAGCTCCGCCGCGCCAAAGAACAGCTCACCTTCGACATGGACGAACGAGATTTTCGGGTTGTGACGCCGTTGCTGATCCTCCATCACTTCCCCTTCGTCAGACAGGTTGTACTCGACCAGCTCCGGCTTACTCGCCTTGTGCAGATAGGCGATGATGGAAAGCGCCACTCCCATGAAAATTGCGGTGTGTAGTGGAAGAATCAAGGCGCAGGAAAACGTCACCAGAAGGACGGCGGCATCGGATCGCGTCGCTCCCAGACAAATCCGGATATTGTGTGGATTGATCAGTGAAATCGCGATGCAAATAACCAGCGCTGCCAACGCACATTTCGGAATATAGGTGATGATCTGGAGCACTGGATTCGCGAGAATCACCGCTCCCACAGCGCAAAGGAAGCCTGAAAAAATGCTCGCCATTCGCGTCTTGGCACCGCTGTTGAAGTTGAGCTGTGACCGCGTGAGGGATCCGCTGCAAGGCAACACGCTAAAGAAGGACGCCACGAGATTTGCGATGCCGATGCTCATCATGTCCTGGTTCTGATCCGGTCGATCTCCAGTTCGGCTCGCGAGGGTTTTCGACATGACGCTGTTCTCAAGGGCGCAAAGAAACGCGACCGAAAACGAGACGCTGAACAGAAAGTTTAAATCCTCCAGAATGCCGTCTTCGGAGAAACGGGGCACGCGAGGTCGCAGCTCATCAAATCCGAACGCCTCGAACGTCGCGACCTGGAACTGAAGCCCGCTAAGCGCCGCGTTCAAGACGGTTGCCAACGCCAGGGTAATCGCAAATACCGGCCATCCTTTCAGTCGCTTTCGAAGAATGAAATAGACCGCCGCGGTAAAGACCGATAGCGAAAGCGGCGCCAACTGAACCTTCCCCAAATGAGTGAGCAAAAACTCGACGATATTGAAAAAGGTCCGCGGTCTCGCCTCCCCTTCGGCAAACTCAATCCCCAACACTTGACGCGATTGATTGGCAATGATGAGCAGGGCGGCGCCGGTGATGTAGCCCACCACCACGCTCCGGCTGATGTACTGGATTAAATCCGCGACCTTGAAGTAGGCCCCGGCCACTAACATGATTCCCACCAGGAACACCATCAACGGCATGATGCCGATCTTGAATGCTTCGTCCCCGGGAATGGCGGCGAAAAAGCTGAAGAGCATGAAGGCGGTCGCATTGGTCGGCCCCAGAATCGTGTGTCGCGAGCCGGAAAACAACGCCGCCACCACCGCCGCGATCGCGCTGCAGGTGATGCCAAAGTAGATCGGCACCTCTGCAATCACGGCATAAGCCATGCCCTGCGGAATGGCCAACAAAGCCACATTGAATCCAGCCCGGATATCATCGCGAAACAAAGGCCACCGGTATGCCGCCAGATCCGTGCGCAGCGGCAGCGGGTCCAGGGGATCCATGATCAGGAACCGATAGATCCGAGCGAAGAAATTCTTAAGGATGGAGATCAACTGGTTATCTCGAAAGAGGTTGCCCGGCGCTTCATCCGGGAGAAAACCAACGCGCTGATTGGCAAAAGGATCAAGCTCAACTGCAACTTCCGTTCAACCCTTCAGAGCCTCTTCCAAACAAAACCCAAACCCTGTCAATATCGCGCTTTCCACCGTCTCCCCACCTGGAACCTCCTTTGTCTCGGTGTAGTTCCCGTCAACCAAATGGCCATGGACTTCGATCACTTTCACACCGGGCCGAATGATCCAATACTCGGGAATCCCGGCGGTGGCATATTCCATGGCTTTGGCATGATCCACGCTCAACGTACTGATCGACACCTCAATCACCAGTCTGGCGGTCGATGGGTTGGCATCTTTAAACTGCGAAGGTTTCCCTTCGACCACTGATAGATCAGGTTTCGGCTCCGAGTCTCCAATCGTGATCGGATCTTCTTTTCTCACGATCAAGTCTTCTTCCAAACCCTGACAAAAGTCCGTCAACTGCTGAAAAAGCATCTGAACGACGAAAACGTGAAGCGGTGATTTGGACATTTTCTCAACAAGGACGCCGTTCAACAATTCGACTTTCCATTCGTCGAACAGCCCCAGTTCGATCATCCGATGATAGCGCTCTATCGTGATCGGAGCTACCTGCCTGCGAATGTCAGGGATGTTCAGGATTTCCAGCATGGGTGAAGTTTTAGAATAGGTTCCCACCCCAAATATGCAAGCACGCTGAGGGACCTGATCATGCAGCCAACCCTCCTGATTCAGGAGTGCTTTTGGAGAAGAAAACGGCGGAGAACCAAGCTGCCGCCGGCAGATAGAACAATCAAGAGCCAGATGGGAATGGAAAACCACTTTAGCCGGGCGGTTGGCCAGCTGTTCACTCGAAACCACCATCCGAACGCACTTCGATCCGCAACATGCCGCTCGAACTTCGGCGCCATCACTCCCTCCCACTCAATTTTGGCGAAGTTCACCGCGCTCGTCGATCGCACAAAAACGAAAGAGCCGTTATCGACACCGACTGCCGTTACGAATTGGCTGCAGCGAAGCCAAAGCATGTCCTGCCGGGAGAGCGAATACCCAAACATCACTACAAACATCCCGATGATCGCCACGGTGATCCGATCGAAGCCATTCACTCCGAAGCCCCTAACCTTTTCTCTGCTTTAATTCGACCTTAAAAAAGTCTCGGAACACTTCTTTGTACACGCGCCGCTTGAACTTGGGGAGCCAGCGAAGGCGGTACTCCTTGGGAGGCACCCAAGCAAAACGCGTAAACTCCTGGGAATGACCATCGAGGGTGATGTGGTCGTCATTTCCCAGATAGTGGCACAGAAAATACGTTTGCTCCTGGCCACACCAACGCCCTTTCTTCAGGTGACCATCCGGAAACTTGTAGCGATAGCCCGTCCGGCACTGCAGCACTTCATACATGCTCCGGCCGATCCCGATTTCTTCTTCCACCTCGCGATGGAGCGCGCCGAGGAGATCCTCACCATCAGGGTCACCAATGAAAATCTTTGCGCAATCGATGAATTTTATATGCACTCGAAGCTGTGGATCCGGCCATTCTAGATATCTCGTTTAAATATGGATATTCCTTCCGCGATCAAAATTACCAACCAATCAATAAACAGTGCTTTGAAATATCAAAAATCTGAGAAATAGTTCAATTTTGGAAAGAAATTAACTTTATTTTTCAGCACTCTCCGCAGCTTCTTTAACCGAATTTTCGAAAATTAGTGACACCAGAGTCGCACCGAAACGAAGGATCACCTTTTTTCTCTTTGATAGAGACCCGCCTTCGTCAACAAGTTTACCGATCATATCTTTACTAGCCTTCTTATCATTGGCCTGC
>JBCDHN010000107.1:0-7869 GCA_038749915.1 Verrucomicrobiota bacterium
CTCGCGACGGTTACGCCGTCCGCGGCCCAGGTAATGAGCGGAATATCGACCACGCCACGGGAGAGATCGACTTTGCCCGGCTTGGCCGATTTGAGAAAGTCGGAGGAAGAGTAGGGCCTCGCCGGTTCCACGTAGACCACTTCGGAAAACAAGGAAGACCCAAGCCCTAACGATGCCAAAAGAGTGAGAAAGCCAAACGGCTGCGATCGAAACTTCATGGTTTGCAAATGTTGGAGCGATGGTAACAAAATTCCATCAGCGTGCGACTACAAACGACCTCCGCATTTGTAGTTTCAAGGAGCCATTTTCATCAAAGTCGAACCTGGCCTTGTCCTGACGATGCCAGCTGGATAGAATGGGGACATGTATCGAGGATTGTTGATCTGGCTTTTCCTGCTCTTGCCCACGATGGCGGAGGACTTGCGGGAGAACGCGTTCTTCAGCGCTTTGCAGGGAAGCTGGGTGGGGGAGGGGGAAATGACGAATGCCGATTTCGAGACCACCCAGCTCAGTAATCGGATTGAAGCGACGTTTTCGGAAGACGGAGAGATCTTCACGATTCAGGGAACCCTGACGGTGGATCAAAACCAGGTGGAATACTCCTGGACCTACACGAACCACGAGCTCGAAGGTCTCTACCGCGCCGAATATGTTGTCGCAACTCAGCCTGACACCATCTCGGAATATCAGGTCAGCATCGATGAAGCGGCTCTGACCGCTTCCTTGGAACCATTCCCCGGTGGAACCCTGATCCGTATGCGCAAGACGATCGTTGATGAGGTCTATGAAGCTCGTTTTGAGTTTGTGGATGACCTCGGTCAAGCAACCCTGAAGGGCTTTGTGAAGTTCGAACGTGAGTAAACCGTTTTCTACGTGATCTCGACAACTTTAACAAAAGAGAACTAAACCATAAGATCATTATTGATTTGGCTGATTCACGCGATCGCGATTCCGTCGCTCATCGCGGAGACACCCAAGATCGAAACCGTGCTGATTGCTTGTGGCGGGGAATATGTCTTCCTCATCGAACCCACCTTTGGCGAAAAGGATCGGGAAGATTGGCTTTGGAGTTGGAAAGCGGCGTCTTCGGAAGAGATCGATCCGGAAGCTCACGCGTGGTTCCGATCGACCGATGACTGTAAGCCTTATGGTGACTCCATCCTCATCACCTCATCCAGTGGCGGTGTCGCCCTTGTCGATCGTGTTTATCTGCATTGCAAGTTCTATACCTTTGCCAAAAACGCGCACAGCGCCTGTCTTGCACCCAGAAATCGGGTCGCCGTCGCAGCAAGCTTTGGAGGCGACCAGCTAATGCTCTTTCAAATGGGAAAAGAGCCGCGCCAGGACAAACCGCTCGCAGTTCTTCCCCTCAAGGGAGCGCATGGCGTGGAATGGGATTCGGAGCAGAGGCGGTTGTGGGCGCTGGGGACGGATGACTTGCTGTTGGTAGAGGTCAGGGAGGAGGGAGCGACAGTCGAACTCGCCATTGAAAGTTCTTGGAAATTGCCAACCACCGGCGGACACGATCTTTCGCCGACGGCAGATGGAAAAGGATTCTTCGTCACCAGCAACACGAATGTCTATCGCTTTGAAAAAGCGACCGGAACATTTTCCCTCGTTCCTAAGCTGGCGAATCTGGCAAAGGTCAAGTCCGTGGATCAGCACCGGGAAACGGGAGAGATTGTCTATCACCAGGCAGAGGGAAAGAACTGGTGGAGCGATACGATCCGGTTCAAGGGGATCAACGAAGTGATTCGGATTCCAGGGGAGCGCCTTTACAAAGTGCGTTGGGATCTGCCGAGGTAGTTCTAGTCTCTGGTCGATCGAATTTCCGCGACGAGAGTGGCAATGAGGACCGCGAGATAGAGCACCCCGAATATCCCTTCGAGAGCCGCAAGAATTCTCACCTCTTTGGTTACGGCAAGGATGTCGCCAAACCCCTGGGTGGAGAGCGTCACGAGGCTGAAATAAAGAGCGTCGAGGTGGGTGATGGGTTCTCTGGAGGCCGCTTCGACGATCGACCCTGGCGATACCTCCAGGGCGATGATGTAAAATCGCGCCCAAAGTTGTGCCGTAACCAGGTAACCACAGATTGCCGCGATTACGCGATCAATCGGATGCACGTTTTGACCAGCCAACGCATAACGCAAAATCACGAAAATGGTCAAAGCCAGGACCAGGATAATGGTTACCTGCTCCATCACTCTCGATGTCAGTGATTCGCCGGCGCTGAGGGCTGCGATCAGGGAAATAAGAACGCACCCGCCGAAGGACCAGAGCCATTTTACCGACGTGGTGATAAGCCATCCTCCAATACCGGTCAGAAAGACCCACACCATGGCAACCCCCAGATCCGTTTGGCTATTTTCATCGATCGTGAAGGGCGCGGAAATGATGATCGCAAGCGTCACCACGAAGAGGAAGAGACAGCGCAGCTGAAAGATGGGGTGCGTGGCGAATGCCGAGGGCAGTTTGTCGAATCGCATCGGCAAAAATGCACGTTCGGAATGGCCTCTGATCAACGAGAATTTCGTCGGATTTCGCTTGAGTAGGCTCGGTTTGTTAGGGACAGTCCGCCCGTGTTCCGGTCTCCACTTTTTTGGATCGGCCTTTTCCTGTTAGGATTTTGGTCCTCGATTTCCGGCCAGGATCCGGCTCCTACCACGCCGCTCCCAACCAACGCTTCGCTCTTTCCTTCATCGAATGGCACGGTGAATCGTGTCTCCGATGGAACAGGCACCATTGCTGTGATTACGGACGAATCCTGGTATTTCAATTCCATTCTTCCAAAGCTTGAGGCGCAGCTAATCTCTTTTGCAGGAACGAGTTATGACGCTGAATACCGATTTTTCGAGACGGATAACAATAGTGATCGGGCCGAGCAGCTTCTCGAGGAAGCCCTCGCGGATCCTTCCATCGACGTGATTTTTCTGGCCAGTGCGGGCGGAGCGTCCCGGATCATGATCAATGCGGGCACTCGCGAGCTGCCCAAGCCGGTTTTGGTTGGCCAACTGGAGTTCAGCGATGCTCATGCCAGTCGCATTACTCCAGCGGGAGGATCGTCGTTGAAAAACCTCACCTTCATGACGACGCCAACCAGGGTCGAGTCTGATTTGCGGCTGTTGAAAGAAATGAGTGGTGAATCCACCCTGGATGTCTTGATCGGAGAACAAATGCGACCCGAGATTGAGATGCGTAGCGAGGTTGTAGCCGAAGTTCGCGAAAACGTTGGCGTCGGTTTCCGGTTTCTTTGGGCGAGCGGATCGGTTGAGCAAACCTTGGCGAAAATTCCGGCGGGAACCCGGGCCATTTATGTGTCGGTGTTGCCCAACTTTGCGCCCGCCCAGCGCAAGGCGTTGTTTGCCGGGTTGGCGGAGCGCAAGATCATCACCGTCAGTATGTTGGGGATTTCTGATGTTCGATTGGGAGCAATGGCGGGCTTGGCGCCGGACCTGATCGGATTGGGCCCTGAAGCAGGAGGCGGGGAGTCGCCGGGCACTGGCGCGGAATCTTTGCCACGTAGAGCCGCCTTGCACCTTCATCAAATGCTCCTCGGCGTATCGCCTGAAACGTTGCCGGTTTATTTTCCGGTGAGAGACCGCTTGGTCATCAATATGGAATCGGCGGATGTGGCAGGCTGGTCTCCAACCTATGAATTCGTGCTCAAAGCGGAGTTTATCGGCGATGATCCCTATTACGCCGGCGAAGACCTGACGCTGAATGAGGCGTTGAAAATGGCGGCAAAAAACAACGCGGAAGTGCAGATTGCCGGTGCTGCGGAGGATGTGGCCGAGCAGGACGTCAATATTACGCGAAGCAATCTGTTGCCCCGGGTCAATCTGGAAGGACAGCATGCCCGCGTTGATTACAGCGACCAGATTCCTGCCAATCCGCCGACTCCGGACTACGCCCATAGCGGAACGTATGGCGTCCAGCTGAACCAGATTCTTTTCAATGATGAAGTCCGTTCTTCGCTTCAGGCAACGCGCTTTTCGGCGGAGGGAGCCAAATTCCAGACCGAGTCGGCCCGGCTCGATGCCTTGGAAGCAGCCGCGCTCGCCTACTTCGACCTCCTCACCGCCGAGGATCTCTACGAAATCGAACGCGAAAACCTGAACCTGACTCGGAACAACCTCGAAGCCGCCCGTTTGCGGATCGAGATTGGCGCGGCTGAGAATTCCGAGGTCTTTCGTTGGGAGCAGGCCGAGGCGTCTGGCCAGGCTACCCTGTTCCAACGCGATACCGATCGAGCCAATGCTCTGGTCGCGCTCAACACCACCTTGGCAGTCCCACGGGAGAAACGATGGAACTTGGCTGACGTGGAATTGGCGGACGAGGATATCTACTTTCTGGACGACGCCCTTGTTCCCCTACTGACCGATCAGGAATCGTTCATCAAATTCACGGACTTCATCCAGGTCGCAGCGGTCGATCTTTCCCCAGAGCTGGAGCAATTTGACCGTTCGCTTTACGCTCAGGGGATCATCCTGGGACAACGGCAGCGCAGCTTCTTTGTCCCGGCCGTGAATGGTTTTGCCAGCCAGAATCGCTTTGTGCAGGGCGCACAGAGCATTGATACCGACGGCCAAAATGAGACGACCGTTGGTGTTCAGCTAAGCTACCCCATTTTTGAAGGTGGGCTGCGCAAAGCCGAGGTGGAGCAAAAGAAAGCGGAGATTCGTCAATTGGCGGCGCAGCGTGAGCAGGCCGTCCAGGCAATCGAACAGCGGGCCAGGGTGAGCGTGAATACGATTGGCGCGACGCATCCAAATATCCGTCTCAGTCGGCGGGCTCTGGAGGCAGCCAACAAGAATTACGAGTCCGTTCAGGAAAAGTATTCGCGGGGTTCCGCGTCGATTTTGGATCTCCTCGATGCCCAGGCGACCCTTCTCCAGCAACGGCAGTCTGCCGCCGTCGCCGCCTACCAATACCTCCAATCCATTTTCCAACTCCAAAGAGCGTTGGCGTGGTTTGAGTTTGAAGCGAGTCCGGAGGAGAAGCAGTCTTTGACCGAGTCGTTCAGCGAGTATCTGAAGACGGGAACGTTCACTCCGGTTTCGACCGAGACCGCAATGGGTGTCTCGGTAGCGCCCAAAGTGGTGGAACGGGTCAAAATCGCTGTTGAAGAGCCTGCCGCAGACCCCTCACCGAAGCGCAAGAATCGTTTCTCCCGACTCTTCAACCGTAAGAATGCCTCTGAATCCGAGCAGCCATGATCTTTTTTCGCAGCGTTTCCCGATTTCTTGTCCTTCTTTTTGCGGCTCTTCTCAGTGGTTGCCTCGATGCTCTCAACCGTGAAACGGAAGCGGTCGAAATTCCTTTGCGTCCCGTCTACACGTTTCTGGTTCCCCAGGCGACAAACACGGTCGAGCGCAGCTTTTCGGGGTTGGTCGAATCGCAGGCCAGCGCGGGAATTTCCTTTGAAGTGAGCGGGCGGGTCATCCAGGTCATCGCCAAGGAAGGTGGCAGCTACAAGAAAGGGGAAGTGTTGGCGAAAATCGATCCAACCGAATACCAGAATCAGGTTCGCAACGCCGAAGCTCAGCTCCTCCAGGCCCAGAGAGCCCGACAACGCACCAGCGAGCTGCTCGCGACCGGCAATGCCTCAAACGCGAATATGGAATCGGCCATCGCTCAGGAGCAGGCCGCCAAGAGTCAGGCAACCACCGCGAAGAAGCAGCTCGAAGACACAGTTCTCTTGATGCCTTATGATGGCATGATCGGTCAGGTGAATGTTGATACCGGGCAAGTTGCCGTACAAGGGAATGCCGTGATGACCATCCTTGGAGACGGCGAAATGGAGTTCCAGGTCGGCGTCCCCGGGCGTTTGATTGAGCATTTCACGCCCGGTCGGAAGGCGAAGATTCGGTTGGGTGATCTGAAAGGCGAACTCTTCAATGCCGAGATCATTACCGTGGCTCCGCAGCCATCGGACAACACGACCTATCCCGTAACACTTCGGTTTTCAAAGGAAGACAAACGGATTCGCGAAGGAATGGATGGGGAATCGCTTTTCATCATCCCGAATGCCGGAGGGAGTGTGCTCGCAATTCCTGCGAGTTGCGTCGCCAAAAACGCGAAGTTGGGTGAGTATGTCTGGAGCGTCACCGCCGGGGCGGATGGAAAGACCGGAACGGTCAATCGCACGACGGTCAAAACCGGAGAAATTCGTGAAGGAGGCACCATTGAAATTCTCGAAGGCCTCAGCGCTGGCGATGTGATTGTATCGCGCGGCGTCTACCGTATCGAAGAGGGCCTCGAAGTGCTGCTGTCCCAGAATTCCTAACCTCTGCTGCTCCTCATGATCAACCCGGCAGAGTTTTCGCTGAAGAACAATCGCACCACCCTGGTGATCTATGCCTTGGTGATGATGGTCGGAGTCATCACCTTCAATACCATTGGTCGCCTCGAGTATCCGGAATTCACCATTCGCACCGCCACCGTCATCACCAGCTATCCGGGGAGAACGGCGGCCCAGGTTGAGGAGGAAGTCACCCGTGCTCTGGAACAGTCCATTCGCGAGCTTCCGGAGCTGGACGAGGTGACATCGACTTCGAAATCAGGGGTCTCCATTATCTCCGTCGAGTTGAGGGAAGAGTTCTTCGAGTTGGAGGATATTTGGAGCGACTTGCGCAATCTGGTTGAGGAGACGCCATTGCCGGATGGTGCGAACCAGCCTCAGTTGATGGACGACGTCGGAGATGTTTATCCATATGTCTACGCGTTGGTGAACGATGGTTTCAGCTTTGCCGAGTCCTATGATTTTGCCAAAGACATCCGCGACAGCGTGCTGGAGGTTCCGGGCGTTTCCAAGATTGAAATCTGGGGGCAACATGAAGAGCGGGTTTACCTCGAGTTTTCCAGTGCCGAGCTCGCGGCGTTAGGGACATCACCACTGCAAATTACCAACGTACTCGCCAACCAGAATTCGGTCGCGTCGAGTGGTCAGGCCATGCTGGGACGTGAGCGGATGAACCTGGTGACGCGGGGCGAGTTTGAGAGCATCCAGGAACTGGCCGACTATCAGCTCAGCACACCCGGAGAAGCCGGCAGTGTTCGTGTTTCAGACGTGTTTGATGTCCGGCGTGGCTATCAGGATCCGTTTCCCGAGCGGACTCATTTCAATGGCAAGCCGGTTGTTTGTATCGCCATAGCCATGCAGCAGGGCGAGGTGGTCTCCAAGGTGGGCGCGAGAATTGAAGCTCGGTTGGCCGAACTTCAGGCCGAACTCCCGCACGGGATCGACATCGAACAGATGTTCTTCCAGCCTGAGTATGTCGACAAGTCGGTCAGCGACTTTCTCGTCAACCTGGGTCAGGCTTTTTTCTTTGTCGTGATTGTGATGCTCTTGTTCGCTGGTTGGAGGATTGCCACCATCGTGGGATTGTTGGTGCCCAGCGCCGTCCTCATGTGTTTTGCGATCATGCCAACGTTCGAGGTGCAGTTGGAGATGATGTCAATTGCGGCTTTGATCATTGCGTTAGGTTTGCTGGTGGATAACGCCGTTGTTGTGTCTGAGCAAATCCTCGTGCGGCTGGGTCAGGGAGAAGAACGGCAAGCCGCCGTCATCGGAGCGGTCAAAAACCTCATGATTCCGCTTCTTGCCGCGAGCGCAACGACGATCGCCGCGTTTTCCCCGATTGCCCTTGCCCCCGGCGCCACCAGCGAATTTACCTTCAGTCTTTTCGCGGTTGTTTCGATCACCCTGCTCTCAAGCTGGGTGCTTTCGCTCACGATTATTCCGCTCTTCTGCTATTACTTCCTCAAGCCGCTGAAGCGGGACACCATCATCGGTCGGGCTCTGAACCTTTTTTACAAGCCCTATGAATGGATACTTCGCCTAACGCTCAAACTGCGCTGGGTTTACCC